>CAZMTW010000073.1:0-5377 GCA_964569285.1 uncultured Gammaproteobacteria bacterium | reverse complement strand
TTTCTATGTTGCTTGGAGTGTTGACGCCAACGTCTGGAACGGTGAGTATATTTGGTTCAGATTTGCATACATACCATAGTGAAATAATGCAGCATGTAACATTTGCTAGTACCTATGTGCGTATGCCGTGGAGGTTGACTGTTATTGAAAATCTCCGTGTGTTTGGTTTGCTGTATGGTCAGTCAAAAGCAGAATTTATGGAACGTGCTCAAGAGTTGCTCACCTTTTTCGGTGTATGGAATCAACGTAATAAAACAATGAGTCAATTATCTGCTGGGCAGGTAACGCGAGTGATGTTGGCGAAAGCCTTTATTCCTGATCCGAAGATTGTGTTGCTCGATGAGCCAACAGCTTCATTGGATCCGGATATTGCTCATCAAGTTCGTACATTTGTTTTGGGGCAGCAAAAAAAACATAAAACAACTATCCTCTATACGTCTCATAATATGGATGAAGTAACCGAGGTCTGTGATCGAGTCATTTTTTTACGTCAAGGAAAGATCATGGCAGAAGATACTCCAGAAAATCTAGCCAATTCTATTTCTGATACAGAGATGGTGCTCACGGTGGCCAACACAGAAGAACGCAAGTCACTGATAGCGCTTGCACAAAAAGGTGGATACAAAACACAAGCGACTGGTAAGGACGTGTTGATTCAGATTGAAGAAATTCATATTTCCGAGTTGTTAACTACAGTGGGTAAGCAAAAAATTCATTACAGTCATATCACTGTGCAACAACCAACACTTGAGCAGTATTTTTTACAGATGAGCAATCAGAAACATGAAAACTAAACAGACAATACCGCCAGCTCGTCTTTCAAAGCGTAAATCAAGTGCGTATCGAGTGTATGCGCTAATGGTGAGACATGCGCTACCAATGAAGCGTGATTTTGATTTATTAAGTGACATGTTGTACTGGCCACTTATGGATACCATTACGTGGGGCATTGCGAGCTCATGGCTGGCAGGATCTGATAGCACAGTTGGTTCTGCGGTATTGAGTATTCTTATTGCGCTTGTTATTTGGAATGTTATTTGGCGGGCGCAGTCAGAGGTATCTCGTAACTTAATAGATGAGATTTGGAATAATAATTTGGTGAATGTGTTTTCTACAGCACTTACATTACGTGAATGGATGCTATCGGTGCTTCTTCAGTCATTTCTGAAAATGTTCATTAGTGCTGGTTTTGTGTCGTTGGTCATTCTTGGTTTGTATGCTGTGAATGTATACCAGATTGGGTGGTGGCTCGTTCCATTTACTGTAAATGCGACACTGACGGGATGGTCGGTCGGATTTGTTGCCGCTGCATTGGTTATTCGTTATGGTCAAAAAGTACAAACGGTGGTATGGACATTGCCTGGAGCCTTATTCCCTTTAAGCGCGGTGTATTTCCCAGTTGATCAATTACCCGTCGGTTTACGACAGATAAGTCAACTTGTTCCCACGACATATATTTTTGAAAGCATGCGTTCACTGTTGTTCACTGGTACGCTTGATCTCCAGATGCTCTGGTTGAGTTTTGGGTTGAATGCAATCTATATTGTGCTCGCATTATGGTTTTTTGTGCGAATGTTCCGTAAAAGTAAGGAGTTAAACCTAGCTCGTTTTTCCAATTAGAGCCCTTCTTTACAGAAAATCTGCTTCGTTGTACACTATATTCTAGATTTTGGGGGAACAAAAACAAAATGGAAGACAAAAATAAATTAGAAAAAATACATTCTTTAATAGGTGACATAGAAGCCCAGCTCTTGCACGCAAAGCAAATGCTGGCTGATTTTGGTCCTGTTGATGAATCACGCCATGCACGTGAGCGTGCAGAGGAGGTAGGTAGCACTGGAGAAAGTTATGGTGGTAATTTTGTTGAAGGTGTGTTTGATGGTTGTAATATGATTGGCCCAGACGGGAAGACATATACCGTACCTGCAAACTATGCAAGTAAATCAAAATTGGTCGAAGGAGATATTATGAAGTTGACCATCAAAGATGATGGCACCTTTATCTATAAACAAATTGGACCGGTATTGCGAAATAGACAAATGGGAGTGTTGGTGCGCGATGAAAATGGTTCGTATAAAGCAGTGACAGAAAATGGTCGAAGTCATAAATTGCTCACAGCGAGTGTGACATATTTTAAAGGAGAGCCAGGAGATACTGCTATTCTACTGACACCGCAAGACATGCCAAGCCGATGGGCCGCAGTCGAAAATATTGTTGGAGAAGGAAGTTCAGAAGCACTAGATTTATTAGAAGGTGGCTTTGATGCCGAGCTCGATATTGGCGATAGTGTAGAGATTGGATGAGCGTCTGGAGAGCTATTGAGTGGTGAAGACTCGGACTTTGAGGAGTAGTTGCCAATAGCGCTGAAGAGCGTTATACTACATCAACTGAATATGGAAGGAGGCCCCGTATATGCGGGGTTTCATTGTCGAAAGATATGTTTACTACACTCTACCAAAAATATAGACCACAAACATTTGCTGAATTAGTTGGGCAAGATCATGTCTGCACAACACTGTTGAATGAGTTGAAGAATAATGCGGTTTCGCATGCGTATTTGTTTTCAGGACCGCGTGGTATCGGAAAAACCTCTAGTGCTCGATTGCTTGCGCGCGCTATTAATTGTTTAGACCTTCAGGAGGGTGAGCCTGACAATACTTGTGCACATTGTACGATGATTCTTGAGGGTAAAGCACTTGATGTTGTGGAGATTGATGCTGCTTCCAATACTGGCGTGGACAATGTACGAGAAAATATTATCGAGAATGCTCGTGTTGCACCGTCACAGTTGAAATGGAAAGTATTTATTATCGATGAAGTGCACATGCTTTCTACTTCTGCGTTTAATGCATTATTAAAGACTCTTGAGGAACCTCCTTCAAAGACATTATTTATTTTGGCTACTACTGAGTTACATAAAGTTCCCGCTACTATTATCTCTCGTTGTGAACGATTTCAACTTCGAAAGATTTCGTTTGAAACCATGCGGGATCGTTTGAAAGATCTTGCAAATAAAGAAGGTGTGCAAGTTGATGCTGAAGTTATTGATGCTATTGTCAAACGGTCTGAAGGTGCGTTGCGTGATGCTGAGAGTTTATTAGGGCAGGTGTTGGCGCTGGATGAATCTCATGTCACTGCTGAGCTTGCGGAAATAGTTGTACCTCGATCCGATATTTCAGAAATTCTTGGATTGTGGGAGGAAATGTTGAATGGGCAGGCATCAGAAGCAATTACACGCATTCATGCATTGAGCGAACAAGGCGTCATGCTAGGGGAGTTCACAAAAGATATGATAGAATTTTTACGGAAAGTGTTGTTGTATGTGGTGCAACAATCTTTGAAACCGTTGGAGTATCTTGATGTTGATGCGGATACATTGACATCAATCCAGAAATTGAGCGAGAATTTGTCGTCACAACAGATCGCAAAGATGATTGAAGTATTTTTAAAAGCGCAAGAACAGTTGAAATCAGCAATGATTATTCAGTTGCCCTTGGAGCTTGCGATTATTGAACTGACGTCATCATCGCCTGCGCCAGCACCAGTGGCTGCGCATCCAAGTGCACCAGCTCCGTCAGTAGCGCCTGCGCCTGTAGAAGAAGTAAAAAAAAAGCCTGAAGAGCAGTTAGTAGGGGAGATGAAGGTCGATTCTGCTGAGCCTATTTCCGAGGCTGTATTTGAAAAAAAAAATATTGGAGATTCAAATACTCCTTTGACTTTAGATGATGTGTTGGCAAAGTGGTCGGAATTGCTAAAAGAATTGAAGGCACAGAATCATGCTTTGCATCTGACGTTTAAAGTCGGAAAGGTTGTGTCATTTAAAGAAAAGACTCTTACTATGGGGTACGAGTATCAATTTTATCAGGACAGATTGAATGATGCTCATAACCATCCTGTGATTGATAAGGTATTTATGAATGTCTTTAATCAACAGATTTTACTAGAGACCGTTGTTGGTAGCGAATATGCACCATCAGACCATGATCCAAATATTGAGAATGTGGAGCAGCCGACAGATGCAGAAGTTGCGAATGTGTGGGATTTGGCATCGAAGAGTTTTGGAACAGATTGACAGAGGAGTGGTTAGTTGATATTCTTCCTTTCGATTTCAAGTAGTGGGGAGTCGCCAAGTGGTAAGGCGCACGGTTCTGGTCCGTGTATTCAGGGGTTCGAATCCCTTCTCCCCAGCATAACAGTACAATGTTCAAATTCATGCCCTCCGGCGCCGCAGGCACAGGCGCGTTCGGCCAATAGTTCCCAGGGTTTACGCCATAAAAGGCCAACCGTGCGCTCGCGAATATGGAGGTTCGAGCCAATCTTTTTGAGGAAATTGCGAAGTTCTTCGTAATTTCCAGTCAAAGCAGTTTTTTTCGCTAGGTTTGCGTCAGAAATGAATTGCAACGAAAGTTCGAGCCAGCGATTACCCATTGCTTGAGTTTCTTGTAATTCCTGCTCACTTTGTATTTTGTTATTCAGTAGTTCGTTCTTTTTGACAGTATAGGTTTCCTTATCAACTGTGCCGTCTAAGTGCGCATCCAGCAAGCGGTCCAGTTTTTCCGTTGTCGCGGCTATGTGCTTTTGTAGTTTCTCAGAGTAAGTGAGTGCATCGCTATTGTCCTGTGCGGCTTGTTGCTGTAAATAGTCACTTATTTTGTTTGCCATTGTTTCATCAATGGAAATTTGCTGCACAAAATTCGTCACTTGCTCAGCAAGCTGCTCTTCGCGTAAGTAGCGCTGGCTGCACTCACCACGCTTTTTTGTGCAGCGGTAGTAGTTGTGCTCCTTTTGCCGTTCAGAAGTAATACTACAGCCGCACTCGCCGCATATAAACAAGCCGCGAAACGGAAAATACCGCTGTTTCTTCTTTGGACGCGCTTTTTGCTTCATGACCGCTTGCACTTGGTCAAATATCTTTTTTGTAATCGCTGGCTCATGCTTGCCTTCGTGCAATTCATTTCTAAACAGAAAGGCGCCGTAGTAGAACGGATTTTGTAAAATAGATTGTGTATTGGAAATAGAAAGCTGTTTCCCGCTTGGGCTTACTAGTCCTGCTTCTGTAATTTTGTCTCGCACACTACGCAGTGAGTAGTCGCCACTCGCGTACAGTTCAAATAGTTTACGCACAAGCAGGTGTTTTTCAGTATCAGGTTCTATAATGTGCGTGGCTTTATTATTCACATACCCAAGCGGCGCTTTGCCAGGGTATTCTCCACGGCGCACTTTCTGACGCAAACCACGCTTTACGTTTTCCGATAAATTATCAACATAGTACTTTGACTGCCCAAAAGCGATATTGAGCATGAACTTTCCTTGCGGTGTATTGTCAAACCAAAAGGTAGGGAATTTTAGCGTTTGTATTTTACCGGTGTCTATTAAG
>CAZMTW010000072.1:0-5450 GCA_964569285.1 uncultured Gammaproteobacteria bacterium | reverse complement strand
AAGCTCCCAAGGGTTTGGCTGTTCGCCAATTAAAGCGGCACGCGAGCTGGGTTCAGAACGTCGTGAGACAGTTCGGTCTCCTATCCGCTGTGGGCGTTGAAATTTGAGGGATCCCTTCTCTAGTACGAGAGGACCGAGAAGGACGAAGCTCTCGTGTACCAGTTGTCCCACCAGGGGCATTGCTGGGTAGCGATCTTCGGTTTGGATAACCGCTGAAAGCATCTAAGCGGGAAGCCGTTCCCAAGATAAGATTTCATAAACTCCTGGAAGACCACCAGGTTGATAGGCTATAGGTAGAAGCACAGTGATGTGTGAAGCCGAGTAGTACTAATAGTTAGTCCCGACGCGTAGTTGAAATCATTTGAAGTTTGAGGACACTTGCATCATTCACAGTGAATGAGTATACTGTTCTTTGGAAAACAAGAAACATTACAACATGAAGCACATCAAGAATTATATTGCTGCATGGAAATTCGTAGGAATTTTCGTAGCACTAACCGTGATCACTGCAACCGTGTTTATTCTAGTTCAACCAACAGAACTACTGGCAATACAATAGAGCCACCAGAGAGTAGCGGAGCACATGCTCAATTGCTCTCTGGTGGTTCTAGCGATGGGGATCCACCTGATCCCATTTCGAACTCAGCAGTTAAGCCCATCAGCGCCAATGATAGCCTTCGGGTGAAAGTAGGTCACTGCCAGTTTATGAACAACACTCCCTTAACGGGGAGTGTTTTCGTTTACAAACAACACCTTCCGAGTAGAAGGTGTTGTTATGTAGGATTGCTAAGTGGCTGTTACAGTGCGTTGGTTTTGAAAAATTTGCGATCAGACCAATTACTCCATTCTTTACTAAATATTCGTGCACGTACTTTAAAGAAATATTTAGTATCAGGTTCAAGGTTGTGTACGTCTACTGTATACGCACTGTATGTATAAATGAATTCGCTACTCACAAGAGTACCGCTCTTCCTTCCATTTTTATTACGTATTGGGGTTCCGTTTTCATCAACATGTACTTTGTACCAGTACACTTCATATCGTGTATACCAAGGCGTTCTGTACGGCTTGGTCCATTTCAGTTCTACGGATTCTGATGTAATCTCGCGCGCTTTAAGAAAGCGTGGTCGGTTCGGCTTGGTCCATCCCTCATTATAGACCAACCAACTTTCATCCCCGTCTTTGTAAAATGCTTGAATGCGCAAATAGTATTTACGAGCAGAGCGAAGATTGCTGAGCGTCAAGGTTGTTGTATCACCAGGAATTGTGAGAATGTGCGGATTTGGGAGATCTTGATTTTTTCCATATCTTAATTCGTAATGGTCAACACCTCCATGTCGTGTATTCGCGAGATCTTTAATTGTGAGATCAAATTTCATACGATGCACGAATGCTTGTTCAAAAGTCAGTACTGGTCGTACACTTGTTTTTGCATGTGTTGGAGAAGGTAGTATTGCCGTGAAAGTAAGAATGCCCGCGACCGCCAACAGTGTTAGGTTTCTTCTAAACGTATTTGATTGATTCATAATGTATTTCATATTTCAAAATTACCGAATAGTATACTCTTTTTTTTCGGCTTTGTCAACCATTGTTTGTTCTGTGTTTTTTGGTATAATAGATTTACTTTCACTTCATAATGTATCATGTATATGAGAACAGCACTACTATCAGCAACATTCGGATTACTCTTTGTTGGAGTTCTTGCGCTTCCACAGGTGGCTTTTGCAGAAGAGCCGGGTCGTTTAATTACGGTTCGTAGTGATGATGATCAGTTGGGCGTAAAACAGGTAGTTCTTGATATGTCACATCGTTCATCTGATCAAGACTTAATCGATGACGGTACTATCGATACGATTGAGGTTGAGTATGACGTCGACACTGTGTTTAACAATCCCACGAATGTAACATTTAATATCGCAGAACTGAGGGCGGCAGGAAAAGTTAACGAGCGTGTTTTTAGCCCTACAGTAACTGGATTGTTTGGAGTAAAGGGGTACTACTTTCGTGCGCGTTTGATCAATACTTCTGCAGAAGTGGGTGAGTGGAAAGATACGACCCGTATTTTGACCCTGCCTCCGCGACCTAAAAATCTTCGTGTTCCCGGTAAGAAGAAAACAACTTCTTCTATTAATCTAAAATGGGATCATCCACGACGTTGCCAAGCAGAAGGATGTGATTATTATGTAAAAGTATTCAACAACCGCAAGAAGAATAAAGATTTGGTTGTACAGAAACAAGTAAATAATGCAAATTACATCACGTTAACTAGTTCATCTGGTTTAGCGATTGGTAAAAAATATAGATTCAAGGTGCAATCGTGCCTGAGTTCAAATACGTGCAATGGTAATTTTTCCCAGCAAAAAGAGTTTAGGCGATAACACATTGAGCAGATTACACTGAAGCTCTGAAAGGAGCTTCTTTCGTCTGTACCTCTCGATATGCGTACTATCGTTGACCTCCACATGCATTCGCATTATTCGCGAGCCACATCCAAGAAGTTGGATTTGTTTGGTATTGCGAAGTTTGCAGCAATTAAAGGTGTTGATGTTATTTCGACCGGTGACATAACCCATCCCAAGTGGACGGAAGAGATCGAAGAGCACTTGGAAGAAGATGGAAGCGGATTTTTACGGCTCAAGGATGCTGCGAATCTTGATGGTGGTGAGACGCTATTCACATTGTTTGGTGAGGTGGCTAGTATGTATAAAAAGAATGGTGTTGGACGGCGTGTGCATACGTTGTTCGGTGTCTCCTCTATTGCTGCGGCGAAGAAAGTTAATGAAGTATTGGTAAAAAAAGGTTTTAATATTGCGTACGATGGTCGTCCGATTGTGGGAATGGATGTGAAGGAGTTGGCAAAAATATATTTGGATGCTGACCCGCATGCATTAATTATTCCAGCGCATATTTGGACGCCATGGTTTGCGATGTTTGGTTCTAAATCAGGTTTCGATTCAATTGAAGAATGCTTTGAGGAGATGTCAGAGCATGTGTACGCAATTGAAACCGGTCTTTCTTCTGATCCGGATATGAATTGGCGCGTGTCGAATCTCAATAACATAACAATCTTGTCGAATTCGGATGCGCACTCTGCTCAAAAAATAGGTCGTGAGGCGAATGTGTTCAACTGGGATGAGCGAAGCTATGATGTGATGTATGAGTCGATTAAGAATAATGAAAATTTGGAGTACACTATTGAATTTTACCCTGAAGAGGGAAAGTATCACACCGATGGACACCGTAAGTGTGAGGTACGTATGGATCCTGCTGAGACACGAAAGAATAAGG
This sequence comes from uncultured Gammaproteobacteria bacterium, assembly GCA_964569285.1. GTDB lineage: Bacteria > Patescibacteriota > Patescibacteriia > UBA9570 > XYC2-FULL-38-9 > CAZMTW01. Next base: position 2,162 of record CAZMTW010000072.1, on the reverse strand, counting down.
GGTTGTGCCCTAAATGTACACTCCCGTTAGTTGTTGGTGTGTTGAATCGCGGAGAAGAGTTGGCAGATCAGAAGCCTGAGGATCGTCCAAAACGAGTGCCATTTAAAAGCATTGTTCCGTTGCCGGAGATTATAGCTAATGCATTTGGCTGTGGTGTGAATACAAAGCGCGTTACGGTTGAATTCGAAAAGATGATAGAGCAGATTGGGAATGAATTTTATATTTTATTGGATGCGCCACTGGAAGAGGTTCGAGCTGTGGCTAATCCATTGGTGGCAGAAGGAGTGAAGCGTGTCCGAGAAGGCAATGTGAATATTTCCCCTGGTTACGATGGAGTGTTTGGTACAGTAGAGGTATTTACTGATAAAGAGCGTGATAAGTTGACACAGTCACAGCATGGTTTATTCTAAAGATATGAAACAAGAGAAGATTCGACTTCCAAAAGACGTTGCAAGTGTCCCTACGCTGTATGGCACATTTTGTACATTTGTTGTGACCGATGATGCAGGGCGTGAGCATGCGGTATTAGTGAATAGAGAAATTGATGAGAATGCGCCAGTGTTGGTACGCGTGCATTCAGAGTGTTTTACAGGTGATATCATTGGTTCGCTGCGCTGTGATTGTCAGCCACAGTTGAATATGGCTCTTGAGCGAGTTGGCGCTGAAGGTGGAGTTATTGTGTATCTGCGCCAAGAAGGTCGTGGTATAGGGTTGGCAAATAAAATTAAAGCGTACGCATTGCAAGAACGAGGAAAGGATACGGTCGAAGCAAATGAAGAATTAGGCTTTCCTATTGATGGACGCCAATATGACATTGCTGCATCGGTGCTACAACAAATGGGGATTCATCATATTCGGCTCATGACGAACAATCCAAAGAAGGTTGAAGAATTGCAGAAATTAGGTATCACTGTGACTGAGCGCATTCCGATTGAAGCTGAAGCGAGCGCTCATAATAGAGAATATATTCAAACAAAAAAAGAGAAGATGGGTCATTTGTTTGGTGACGAATAGTATGAGTGTGTTGTTAACTGATCCATTTCTCGTCGAGCGATGTAATACTGCATCAAGCGTGGATCAACAATACATGTCTCGTGCGTTGTTGTTGGCCGAAGGTGGTAGCGGTTGGGTGAATCCTAATCCGTTAGTCGGCTGTGTGATTGTACAACATGGTGAAGTTATTGGAGAAGGGTTCCATTCCGCGTATGGAGAGGATCATGCTGAAGTTGAAGCGTTGAAGAATGCAAAGATAAAAGGCAATGACGTTCGTGGTGCAACAATGTATGTCACTCTTGAGCCTTGTGTTCATACTGGGAAGACTCCAGCATGTGCTCCCGTGGTTGCTGAGAGTGGTGTTGAACGAGTCGTGATTGGATTGCAGGATCCATTTGATGCAGTGAATGGAAAAGGAATTGAGATGTTGCAGTATGCGGGAATTGATGTTGAGGTTGGTGTTATGCAAGATGTTGCTGAATACCAAAATCGAATATTTATTCAATGGGTGAAGAAGGTACAGCCATTTGTCACCGTTAAAGTAGCAGTGAGTGCCGACAATATGATCACTAGAGAGATTGGCACAACAACCCAGATTAGTGCAGAGGAGAGCATGCAATATACACATGCGCTTCGTCACCGGCATGATGCGATTATGGTTGGAGCATCAACAATTAAAACAGACAATCCATTCTTAACAGTGCGTTACGGCGAGAATCCTCATCATCCTGTGCCTGTTATTATTGATGGTGGCCTGTCTGTTACTCAACAAGATCACGTTTTTGAGCGAAGTGTTGGATATATTTGCACAAGAGATGATATAGATCCTAAAAAGATTAGCGTATTTTCGCGTGGTATTATTGTGCTTACGTTTCCGGCGGTTAATCGCAAAATAGATCTCTCGAAGGTATTTCCAATGCTAGCGATTCATGGTTTTCCGAGCGTGCTCATTGAAGGCGGGAGTGATGTTCTCACTCAAGTGTTAGAGCAGGACCTGGCACATGAGTGGATTATTGTGCGATCTTCCGAGACATTCAATACAGGGCAAACTTTTGTCAGTGATCCAGTTCGATTTTATGATGAATACACATTACATCAGTCAGTGAAAAGTGGCACTGATACTATCGAGAGATATACGCGACGCCTTGCCAAGTGATGAGATTTTGATT
>CAZMTW010000071.1:0-5509 GCA_964569285.1 uncultured Gammaproteobacteria bacterium | reverse complement strand
CAAATATAGAAGAAATTAAAAAGAATCCTACTGCAAAGGATATAACAATAATAATATTTTTTTAATAGCGAGCCCCAATGTGTGAATAGTCTTCCAGTCTTTTTTCGTTTTTACTCCTGGCTCGATTGGGTATACAGAAAAACCAAAATTGAATTTGGTTTCTGTATTCATATGTTCAAAGAGCCAATCAACAAGTGTTTCTTCATTATATGGACCAACGACTTCAGCAATTTTAATCATGCCACCAAGTTGATTCATGAGCGCTTCATGATCCAATGGTGTTGGAGTGTTGAGGAAGGCAACCCCTTGTTTTTGTTGGAGGTTTTCGTAGGTAATGTGTTTTGATTCTAAAACACGCTCCAACTCGAGCATTGAGATTTCTGGATGAGTGCCCAATATAAGGGCATATTTGAATTCAGTGTTCATGGACATATACTATACGGATTATTGGTATAATTGCAATAGCACTGGCAGCATCACCTCGCTCTGCTATACTGTATCTATGATACGACGTTTTCGCATAGTACTCGCTGTGGGGCTCATGATTGTGGCTAGTGTTCTTGTATTCACATGGAAACAAGAAGAGGTGTTTGCTGCATTAACCTCATTAACAATAGAGCCTTTTGAGTCATGGGGATGGATTGGGACACCAACTGATCAGACCGCCAGTACAACCGGTTCTGCTACTGATTCCTCACTTGGGTTTCTTCATATGAATTGTGCTAGTGATAGTTCGTGCAATCCAGCCACAGGAAATTATCCAAATGTACAAGTCGATGTTGATACAGGTGATGTGAATGGATATGCGTGGTTGGGTAATGCATCATCGACTAGTGGTCAAGCATATAGCACCGGATGGTTGAATTTTGATCCAGCGCCACTACCAGACGCAAGTCCGTTTGGCGATTCCTCTTGTCCATCGGGATCGAAGTATCCAGCTCCACCATGTAATTCAGCACAGATAGATACGTCGAATCAATCTGAGATTTCAGGTTGGGCTCGTTTTGAATCATTGTCAGAAGCTGCTCCGTTTACTACTGGAACGCCAGGTGATAATGATTGGGGTTGGGTGTTGTTGCGCGGCACGAACTCTGCTGATGGTCAGGAATATGGTGTTTTATACGTAGATGGCACTTTGGAAGGATGGGCGTTTTCTGGTGGAGGATCTCTCGATTTGGCACAAACTACATTTGATGAATCTGTTGGGTTTGGTTGGATTTCATTTTCAGCTGCAGCTGGTGGCTCACCAACAGGACCGACTGGCGGCTATCTTTCTACGGAAAGAGGGGATGTGTATGTTCAAGATGGAATTGAAAATCCAACCGGGGCACTTTCACCTGCACAGTTCAACGCGACCTTTCTTCTTCTGGCAAATGGAACGATTCAGAATTTTGTTAGCGAAGAATTAGGAGCGGGAACGTTTACAGATGATACGTTTGGTACGATTGAACTGCCAGATGCAACAAATAATTTTACAACAGAACTTGGTTCTATAGATCTCACGACACTCACCACAGATGTAGGAGGAGGTGAGAATGCGTTTGGTGATTCGGTTAATACGATGACAGATTTTAGTTCGTTCACTGGTAATCAATTTTTAGATGGGTCTGTATACCATGTTGATGGAGGATCATCTCCGTATACGATTACCGATTCAATTACATTTACAAATGGTGTAGCGTTGCCAACAACTGGCAATAATTTTGATGGACGTGGCACAATTGTGGTTGAGGGCGATCTCACCATAAATGCAAATATTTTTTATAATAATAGTTCATTGTTGCACGTTGATAATCTTGCTTCTATTGCGTGGATAGTACGTGGTGACTTAGTGATCGGTCCAAATGTGTCACATGTGGTTGGAGCATTCTTTGTTCTTGGAGATGACTCTATTGGAGATGGTATTAGTGATGGTCAAATTCAGACCCTTCCTGCTTCGGCATCACAGTTGGCGATATACGGAATGACTATGGCACGATCGTATGATTTGCAGCGTTCATATGAAGGTCAATTTGGTCTTGATGAGCCTTCAGAGCTTATTTACTATGATGGCCGAGTGCTAGTAAACACCCCTCCTGGATTACAAGATTTAGCATCAACTTTGCCTTCATTTAGCGCTAATTAGGCCCTTATCTATTGACAAAACACGTTTTTTGTGCTAGTATTACGGCATTAGTCATAATTGAACCATATGGGTTTACGAGCATTGATTGCGAAAGTATTCAGAGGAGAATCATCTCAACAAGGGGACTCATCTTTTGATATGAGTGGTTCAGAGCCTCGTCAAGCTGGTGTTGGTTCAGAGTATCAAGCACCAAGACATTCTCCCACTGGAACTGAATCATTTGACGGTCCATCAGACCATAAATCTAATCGTGTAATACAACAACGCCCCTTTAGCAGAGATGAGGATTTGGCACGTTATATAGCTCAGGGCGGAACTGAGGGGCATTATTATGACGCACAGATTGGTCAACGTGATCGGGGACCTGAACAACAAGTGTATGAATTTACTCAAGAGGAGCTTGGAAAGATGGTGCCTCTTACAGATGAAGAGCTTGCAGAACTGGCAGTGGAAGCAGAAGAGATGCATATGGCTGAAATTGGCGAGGCAACAACTCCTTCTTATGAGTTTACTCCAAAAACAAAACTTGAGCCTGCACCTAGGGTTAAAGAACAACCGCGACCTCGGATGATGTAATTGCATAGAGAATAAAAAACACTCCTGAAAAGGTAGGAGTGTTTTTTTGTGTGAACAATCTTCTTGTGGTTTTATTATAAAGATGTTATAATCGCTCTGGTTACAAGAAATTTTTTTACTTTACCTTACACAAAAATACATATGTCATTGTTCAGCTCAAATGAAAGCTACATCGGTGTGGATATAGGCAATTCTGCTGTAAAGATAGTTGAGTTAGAGAACAATAAAGGGCGTCCAAAGTTGTTGACCTATGGATATATCGATCAAACCAATGAAATTTTGATTTCAAACTCTCAAGAAGCAAAAGATAAAATTGTTAATGCACTGAAACGGTTGCAAGAAGAGTCCCATACACAATCAACAAACGCAGTTGCTGCATTGCCAAGTTATACCGTGTTTACGTCGGTTATTCATCTTCCAGACATGCCAAAAAAAGAGTTGGTTGCAGCTGTACAGTGGGAGGCAAAGAAGTTTGTTCCTATGCCGATTGAAGAAATGATTCTGGATTGGAAGATTCTAGAGGATGGGAAATTGTCTACGAAATTTGCAGCAAATAATACAGTTGCACCAAATGGAGAACAATCGCCGGTTATTCCAAGCTCGTCTGCGCCAGAACAGCAAGCACTCGATCAGAAACAATCAACTATTCACGAGAAAGGGAAGAAGTTTTTAAAAATTCTTCTTACTGCCGCTCCAAAAGATTTAGTATCGCGATATCTCGAAATTTTCAAGTTAGCAAAATTGAATTTAGTGAGTTTAGAAACAGAAAGTTTCGCTTTGGAACGTGCGCTTATTGGAAATGATCCATCACCGATTATGTTAGTTGATATTGGCGCTGTGGCAACTACTATTAGCGTTGTTGTTGATTCAGTGCCTCTTATTAACAGAAGTATAGATATTGGTGGTAATACCATTACCAAGGCGATAGCAAATAGTTTGAATATTGATACTGATCGAGCAGAACAGTTTAAGCGTGATTTTGGATTAACACAGCAAGCAGGTGGAGCAAGTGATCAAATACCAAAACGTATTGAATTTATGGTGTCTTCTATTATCAGTGAAGTAAAGTATGTTTTAAACTTGTATCAAAGTCAGGGGGAAGGCAATATAGAAAAGATTGTTCTTGCTGGAGGTTCTGCATGGTTACCAAATATTACTCAATACCTTACACAAGTACTCAATAAAAAAGTATTTATTGGTGATCCATGGGCACGAGTGATGTACCCACTTGAGATGAAGCCGGTATTACAAAGTATTGGGCCACGTTTGGCTGTTGCAACTGGTTTAGCCATGCGTGAGATTAGTTCATAATGGTGCATACACCATTCTATGGGAGAAATTAATTTTGTTTCAGATTCAAAAAAAAAGCGTGAGCATCACAATGCTCAACGAGATGTTGAATATTCTTCTGGCCAGGTCGTCCCAGAACAGGTAAGTGCACCTGTGCTTGTTACAGAAAAAAAAGAATCTTCTTTTGCGGCGTGGAGAAAGCGTCGAGAAGAGGAAAAGGCGGCGAAGGCACGCGAAAAACAGGCAGAGCAACAGATACCGTCATATCGAGAGCCAAAAAAAAAGCATGAACCAGCAAATGCACATCCAGGTATTGAATTAATAGATGACAATTCACCGAATTTGATTGATAATTTGTTGTCAGCGCAAGATCTGCATAGAGAAAAATTGGAATATACAGAACCATCTGTCGTTCAACCACATACGCTCGTGGTTCCTGATGTGACTCCTGTTGTAGAAAAGAAACAATCAGTTCCTCCCCAACAGGAGATTCCAAAAAAAAGATCATCAGCAAAGAAAATATCTCATCCAAAACACAAATCATCAAAGAAAGAGGATGAACAGTCTCAGGTACCTCTTGCGCAGAAGAAACGTGAAACAGTGAATTTGATTCCGAATACGGTGTTAGAGGAATTGCATCGACGTAATCGTTTACGTGATCTCGGGTATAATGCAATTGGTCTTGTTGGTATTGTCTTTCTGGTTTTTGGAGCGTTGAATCTGTACCAACAAAAAATTTCAGTGGATACACGAGTGACCGAAGAAGCGATCTCAGATATTGAACAACAGATTACTCAGTTTCAATTTGTGCAGCAGGAAGCACTCTACACCAATGATCGGTTAATTGGTGTAGATACAGTATTGAATAATCATGTGTATTGGACGCCGTTACTCGAGGAGCTAGAGCGGATTACATTGCCAACGGTTTATTATTATACTATGGCAGGTTCTGCGACAACACGTCAGTTCACTCTGGGCGCATATACAACCGATTATTCCTTTATTGAACCTCAAGTACGATTGATGCGAGAATCTGATTTAATAGAACAGGTGAATGTAAGTTCAGCTACAGCTTCACAAGTTGTTGTAAATGAAAAAGAGGGTGTAGTTGCGAAGGGAGAAATATCGGAAACACAAACGCTTGTTTCTTTCACCATGACCGTGACGTTTACTCCGGAAGTATTTCAGTATCATACACGCACACCATGAAAAAAAAGATTGCAAAAATGTTGATGACTGTGAATGGTGTAATCAGTGTGCACTATAAATGGTTTGTATTGGGTGAAATTGTGATCATCGCAGTATTGGGTTGGTTTGTGTTGTTGCGTGGAGAGTATAAAGCAATAGTAGATTCTGGCATTATCGGTTATGAAGAGACTCGCAGCCGACTCGTATCACGAGAAACTCATTTAGATGATCTCCGTGTTATGAAATCTACATATGAATCATTGAATGCAGAACGATTAGAACAGTTAAATGAATTATTACCCATTGGTATTGAACCAACTCATATCATTT
>CAZMTW010000070.1:0-5769 GCA_964569285.1 uncultured Gammaproteobacteria bacterium | reverse complement strand
TTCTTAGAAATATTTTTCAGTGAACGGTTTCCACCACGTGATCCATGAGTGTGTGATCCTCCTCCTTTTTTTCCTTTATGTTTTGATTTCTGTTTTGGTTTTGCTGTTGTGCTTGTATTCTCCACAGTTGCCTTTGTTATCGGCTTACGTGGCGGAATAGCAGGCACTTTCGGCTTTGGTGGCCGAGGTGTATTTGATTGTGTTGTCATATTCGTCTTACGAATTAGTTGTGCTGCGAGAGCATCGTCTGCAGCTAAATTATATTATATGAAATGATGTTTCAATAGTGCCGAAGGAGAGACTTGAACTCTCACGAGCCGAGGCTCACAGCGCTCTGAACGCTGCGCGTCTACCAATTCCGCCACTTCGGCATGGCTATTGTATTATTTCCAGTCGCGTTGTGTCTCTATATACCAAGAAGTAATACCTGAAAATCGATCGGATGGAGCAGTAATATATTGCTGTCTATTAATACCCTGAATCTTTTGATGTACGCCGTATGAGTACAGTGGATTGTACAAAAATATGGCTGGAACTTCTTTTGCTATATTATTTTGAAAATGCAGATAACGTAAACGTCGTTCTTCTGCGTCACTGGTTTGTCGCGCTTCTTCAAGAAGTGTATCTATTTCAGGACCACGAAATATCGATAACGCTAAACCAGGATGACTTTGCTGAGATGAATGCCAAAATGGATACGGATCTGGATCGCTACCAACAATCTGTCCAAATAGCAAAGCTTCGTAATCACGATCCTTGATAATACCCGTTTGAATATCTTCTGGACTGTAGATGTCTACATTAACCTTTGCACCAATAGCCTGCCATTGATCTTGTAAAAGCGCAAGTGTGGACTGATATTCAGGCAGATCAACGGTCGCAACAGTGAACTCAAGTTTTACCCCATCTTTTTCTCGAGGTCGAAAGATATCTTCATTTGTTTCTACAGAGGTATCCTCTTCAACCGCGCCATCTTCTCCTTCTACAACATCTTCAACAGGAACATCGTCAGCAACGTCCTCAACTTCGGGAAATTCCCAACCATCTTCTTCTAGAATACGAACCGCCTCTTCTGTATTCAATTCATACTTTTCAACATCAGCATTATGTCCAACATACCCGGGTAAAATTGGCGTATAAATAGCTTCTCCTTCTCCTTGAAGAACCTGATCCACAATCACATCGCGATTCACTGCGTAGGCCAATGCCATACGTACGTCATCATTTTTGAGGACATCACTCTGTTTCTGATTAAAGAAAATTGCGGTATATTGCGGAACACGGATAGAAGCAAATGTAACATCAGCATTCTTCTTCTCAATTCCTTCTTTTTCTGTACTTGGAATAAATCCAAGACCTTCAATTTTTCTTGATTTCAATGCTTCAACGGCTGTGATGGAATCTGGATAGAAAATGAAATGCAGTTCATCTAGGTACGGTTGTTGTTCATAATAGTCTTCATTTCGCATCAGATCGAACGATTTCACATTTCCAGCCTTATCTTTTGTTAATTGATCAAATCGAAACGGTCCTGTTCCAACCGGCGTAACATTCAACTCTGTTAATCGTACATTCTGCGCTGGCACATTAAACCACAAATGTTCAGGTAAAATTCCAAATGTAAGCGATGACAAAAATGGTGCAAACGGTTCAGTGAGTGTTAGTGTAAAAGTCGTTTCATCCACCTTCGCAACAACGACACCGCGCAGTGATGATTGCAACGGACTTTGATATTGCGTGTCTTGGATTGCTTGGATGGTAAAGATCACATCATCAACATCCAACTCATGCGGTTCTTTTTTTGTGGAATCATGCCATTGCACACCGTGACGCAAGAAAAAAGTATATGTCAGTTCATCTTCAGATATAACATAATTCGTCACCAAATCTGGAATAAGCTCTTGTTGCTCATTATAGGTAAAAAGGCCAGAAAAAACTAAACTCGCAAGATCCGAATCAACATCTGATAATGATGCAAGTAAGGGATTAATATGCTGCGGCGCTCCAACAAGTCCTTCGGTATAACTTCCGCCGACATCTGCAACAATATCAGTCGATCGAAAATACCATTGTCCCAGTGCAATTGGCGCTGCTATCACAAAGAGAACAAGTGCTGCCCAAAAAAATCCTTTTTCCTTTTGCGGAATAATTCGAGGTAAATACTGAAACTGCACCAATGATGGAGCCTTTTTTTCAGGACGTGTTCGAAAAATCAACGCCTCTTGTGTTGACGTTTTGTGGCGACCAAATGATTTGTGTTGTAGCCACTTTGTCAGTGACGAAAACGATAATTTCATGCGAAATCTAGATGACGAACATTCGAACAATTGCTAAACCGAGAAATGCTATTGAAAGCACAAGAGAAATCATAAATATTCCTTTTTCAGCTCCTCGTCGGGTTGATGCAACGGTTTCTCCACCGCCACCAAATCCAGCGCCAAGGCCTGCTCCTTTTGATTGAAGTAAAATTGAGATAATCAACACGATACCTACAACTACTTGTGCAATGTCTATGAATAATTTCATGCTATTTTTTGTATAAGATTGGTTTTAATACCAATCAATCAGGAAACACTCTACCATGTAGGGTGATTCCTGTCAACTATATATCCCGTTTTACCAGCTTATTTAGGCGTTTTTTGCATTTTCTGCACTTCCCATAGAACCACTCTGCCCAAGAGAGAAGAATAGGGAACACTAACAGTGTACCGACAGTTGCTGATGCTAATCCAGCCATTAATGCAGTTCCAAGCCCTCTCCAAAATGGATCAACAAGAGTAAGTGGTAAAATACCAAATATTGTTGTAATGGAGGTTGAAAGGATAGGTTTAAACCGAGCCCGCCCAGTCTCAACAAGAATTTTTGACAATGCCCACTTCTCTTGTGTACTTCGTAAGCGATTAAAATAATCCATAAACACAATCGCATCATTTACCACAATACCAACGAGTGCCACAATTCCCAAGCCAGAGATCATATTAATGGAACTATCAATGCCAACCAATGCTGGAAAAACAGCAATGAGCGCAAGTGGAACAGTCAACATGATCAACCCCGGCTGAATATAAGAATTGAATTGATACACCAAAATCAAATACACAGCGATCATGGCTAGTATAAAGACAAGAACAAGGTCGTTATAGTTATCATTTATCTGAGCAACAAAACCACCGTATGTCACATCATCCATTTCAAGATTAAACTGATCAAGATGATCTTGTGTGAGATACTCTTTCACTCTCTGCTCAAGCACATCTACTTCTACTCCCTCATTAGCGCGTAGCTGTACGGTTACTACTCGTTTTTGATCAAGTCGCTGAATAGACTGCAGTGTTGATACCTGCTCTACAGTGGCAACATCTTCTACTGTTGTGAACGGTGTTATTGCTAGATCACGAATATCTTCAATGGACTGACCAGAATCAGTATTGAATCGAAGAACAACATCATCTGAAACACCATCTTCACGAACTGCCAAGGATCCAATCTTCTGTTCAGAAAATACACTATTGATTACAGCGTTCACAGCAGAAGCACTCAATCCAGCATCACGTACCTCTTCCGGTTTCAAAACAACTGAAACACTATCTACCAAACCACTTTCAAAGTTATTATCAACTTCATTCACTTCATCCCATCCAGATACCTCTTGTGCGAGATCAGTAGCAGCTGCGCTTAAATCTGCTAAGCTCTCTCCCTGAATTTCAACAGTTACATCCCAAGTACTTTCAGGTGGGCCAGTTCCGGACACATCCAATTTCACTCCAATTCCTTTTTCCGCTAGTGCAGGAGTAATCTCAGTTGCTAACCGTCCATCTATTTCATCAAGTACATCATATAAAGTTCGTTCATCTGTTCGATACTGCGCATCCTTAAATACGATAAACGCTTGTCCTTGATACGTATAATAACTATCAAAGAAATCTGTCTGCACTATTTCATCCATGACCTGTATAACCGCATCCTCACGCACCGAAAAACTCATCTCTGATGGATACTCAAAAGAGGCCATCATTAAAATGCTGTCATCACTCGGGAACTGCTCCACATCTAGTCGTGTTGCAAAACCAACAATACTACCAACGAACAATCCAAGTGTGAGTATCACAATAGCTACCTTCCTCCATGCATGATCATGGATCCACGTTGTCATATGACCATACCCATCCTCAATGCGGTAAATCAATTTCTGACCTGCCCACAATACTGCAGGAATGACAGTCATCTTCTCCCATGCTTTTAGCTTTCGTTCACGACGTTCTTTACGGGTCTCTTCCTTCATGAAAAATCGCGACAACACCGGAGTAATCGTGATCGCCAAAAAGTATGAAGAAACTAACATGATGATGATCGTATACGGAATGTACTTCAAAAAAGAACCAATAAGACCTCCAATAGATGCGAATGGAATAAACACCACAATTGTCGTCAATGTAGCCGCGGTCACTGCTGGGCCAAGATTTTTCATGGTTTGTAATACCGCCTCGCTGCGCTTCATGCCAGACTCAATCGCATGTGTCACTCCTTCGGCAATCACAATCGCATTATCCACCAAAATACCAAGGACAAGGAGAAGACCAAACAACGTCAACATATTTATTGTGAAACCAATCGCATACAACACCGCAAGTGTCATTAAAAACGCCAAAGGAATAATAGCTGCGACAATAATGCCCGTGCGCAAATTAATAAAGAACATCAATACCACCAAAATCAGAATCAACCCAAGCCATCCATTATAGAGTAACGCATCAATTTGATCCGCTACATAAGAAGAATTATCAAACAACCGAACAAGTGAAACCTCTTCTCCAAGCATATCCGATGTATTAATCGCTTCCACTTCTGCATTCAAGTCATGCGCCATATCAATCACATCACCATCGGTCTGTTTATAGACAAACAAATACACACTTTCAACTGACTGTGCTTCTCCATTTTCATCAACATATCCAGCAAGAGTGACAACGTCTGTATTCGAAGGAATACGTTCAACAGTTGCAAAATCAGAAAGCGGCGTGCCTCCCACCTCGATTTTCTTAAACTCTTCAAGTGAATGAACACCAGTATCAATAGAAATTGAAAGCGATTGATAATCCTTTGTCGTCAACGAACCACCAGGAAAGCTCATCAACGCACCCTGAATGGCTTGCTGAATTTCGGTCACACTCAAACCTCGATCATTCACCTCCTCTGTATCCAGCTCAATAGCAATCTCAAATTCATTTTCAGGCAACGAATCAATGCGTTTTACCGAACTGCTTGATGCAAGGAGTCGAGCCTCAATATCAGGAACAAATTCCAGCATCTCTGCTGGCGTTTTTGTATCACTTGCGAGCGCATATACAAAAGAGGGGCCAATAACATCCAGAATCTCCACATTTGTTTCAACGCCAGCTGGAAGAATAGTACCTGTAACAAGTTTCTCAACTTCTGCAGCTGCATCTGGAGTTCCTTCAACATCAGCCATGTCTAATGTTATAAAACCAAGGTTATCACTTGCACTTGATCGCATGATATTTAATCCATCGATCTCAGCAACGCTTTGTTCTAGCGGTAATAATACCTCTTGTTCAATATCTTCTGCAGATGCACCAACTTGCGTTGCCGTAATAAAAATATAATTCGAAGCAATTGTTGGAAAATCCTGTCGCTGATTATTCATGACACCCCAGGTGCCTGCAATAACAATCCCAACAACCAATAAAATGGTTGTTTTGTATTTTGTAATAAAGAACTGCGCCCAACGAGCAATCAATGTACTCTGAT
>CAZMTW010000069.1:0-5896 GCA_964569285.1 uncultured Gammaproteobacteria bacterium | reverse complement strand
AAGAAGCGGGGTAGTATGCCAAAGATAGATTTATCTATTACGTTGTTGTCTGATAAGAATGAAATACCGACTAGTGGTGACATTGAAGCGAATAAAGAAAAAATCCAAAAGTCTCTTGAAAGTTTTGGCATAGAAGTGGAAATGGGAGATGTAAGTGTTGGTCCAATGGTATCGCAATATACATTGAAGCCAGCAGATGGTGTGAAACTCACACAGATCACAACCTTACATAATGATATTTCATTATCATTAGCAGCCCATCCTATTCGCATTGAAGCTCCGATCCCTGGTAAATCATTAGTAGGTATCGAAGTGCCAAATAAGGCCATCGCAACTGTGACGCTTAAGCAAATTATGGTTTCGAAGAAGTTTAAGACCAGAAAAGATAATTTGACGTTGGCGCTTGGTAAAGATGTTTCTGGTAATCCATACGTCAGCTCATTGCAAGCCATGCCGCATTTGTTAATTGCTGGTGCGACTGGCTCTGGTAAATCAGTATGTATCAACAGTATCATTTTGAGTTTGGTGTATCAGAATTCACCGTCTGATCTTCGGTTGATCTTGGTCGATCCTAAACGAGTAGAGTTGACTGTGTATAATGGTATTCCTCACTTATTGACCCCGGTTATTACTGATGTTGAAAAAACCATCAACTCGTTAAAGTGGACAGTGGCGGAGATGGATCGACGGTACGAATTACTTGCTCGCGATGGAAAACGTAGTATTGAGGCATATAATGCGGGTACAGGAGAAGATCAACGCATGCCATATATTGTCTTCATTATAGATGAGTTGGCAGATCTCATGTCCGTTGCAGCAAATTCAGTTGAAGCTGCTATTGTGCGCCTTGCGCAAATGTCTCGTGCGGTTGGAATTCATTTGGTGTTAGCAACTCAACGTCCGTCAGTAAATGTCATTACTGGTTTGATTAAAGCTAATATGCCTGCGCGTATTGCATTTTCAGTTGCATCACTTGTTGATTCGCGAACCATTCTTGATTTTTCTGGAGCAGAAAAATTACTTGGTAGAGGTGATATGCTGTACTTAGATTCTCAGCTATCTAAACCAAAACGTATACAAGGTGCATTTCTTGAGGATATCGAGATCGAGAATGTTGTGAAATATTTACGTGATCAAGTGGAGGCGGATTATGTAGATGAGGTAACTGAAAAGGTTAACCATAGCTCAATTCCTGATTTTGATTCTGATGGAGTTGAAGGAGAAGGTGATGACCTATTGGAAGATGCAAAACAAGTTATCCTCCAAGCTGGAAAGGCATCTGCATCATTATTGCAACGACGATTACGCGTTGGTTATGCCCGCGCGGCTCGTATTCTTGACATCTTGGAAGAGCATGGTTTTATTGGACCGGCTGATGGTTCTAAACCTAGAGAGGTTCTGGTGAAGAATGATACTGTTGAAGGAATGGATGTTCAGGAACAGACGCCAGAAGCATCTGATGAGCAGGAAGAGTTTGATGACAATGTAGATGAGGATGAAGATTCACAAACCGAGGGGGACGATAAGGAAGCCCATGTTTAAAAGCCAACCACTTCTTAAGCAAAAAACAATAGGAGAACAATTACATCTTGCACGTCAAGCGCGAGAGTTTACTCTTGAATATTGTGCAGACGCACTTCGGATTTCTGCTCAACATTTACGTGCATTAGAAGAGGGGCGTTACAATGACTTACCTTCACCTGTATACATAAAGAATTACATTCAATTGTATGCAGCATTTGTTCATATTGATTGGATGAAAATCGCTGAACAATACGAGCAAGAGATTCGTGTGTTTTATGCACCTCAAGATCAAGGTATTGTTGGCCCAGAAGATACAGCACATATTCGTTCTACTAAACGACATCGTTCACCTTCAACATCTGGTCATCAGAAACATGCACTAGTCATACCACGATTGTTGAAATTTGGAGTTGCTGGTATATTTGTCCTTTTGCTTGCATTGTATTTTGTATGGCAAGTGGTTCGGTTTTTAACTCCTCCAGATTTGGTCATTTCTCGTCCAGATGGAGATGTGATTGTCACGGAGCCGAATATTGTCATAGAAGGGCAAAGTGAGCCAGAAGCGATTGTTGAAATAAATAGTCAGCCCGTTTCCGTGGGAACGAATGGTGGTTTTACAGAAGAAGTATTTGTTCATGACGGCTTGAATGCTATTCGTATTACAGCACGTTCAAAACAGAGCAGAGAACGAGTGGAGATCCGAAATGTCTTATACAACATAAGCGTGGATAGGCTAGAATAATACGTTTATTCGGGTTTTGTTCGGTTATCCACAGGTGTATATTGACGTTCGGGTTTTGTTCGGGTACTGTAGAGGAACCGAAAAAAGACCCAAATAAAAATAATAACTATCATTATGACGGTAAAAAAAGGAGAGGATAAGAAAGAGGATACAAAAAAGAAAGAAAAAGAGGTTTCCAAAGAAGATGCTGGCAAGGCGAAGGCAGCAGAATTGGCAATATCACAAATTAAGGAACGGTTTGGAGATGGAGCTATTATGAGTTTTGGTGATGCAAAGAATATGGAAGTGGACTCTGTGCCTACTGGATGCCTTTCGCTTGATTTAGCGCTTGGCATTGGAGGTGTGCCCCGAGGACGCATTATAGAAATTTATGGACCTGAGTCTTCTGGTAAAACAACACTTGCGCAACATATTGTTTCTGAGGTGCAAAAACTAGGTGGCACAGCAGCGTTTATTGATGCTGAGCATGCACTTGATCCAGAGTATGCAAAAAAAATTGGAGTAAATGTGGACGAGCTTCTCATTTCACAGCCAGATACGGGCGAGCAAGCACTTGAAATATTAGAAACACTGGTTCGGTCAAATGCTGTGGATGTTGTGGTAATTGATTCTGTTGCCGCATTAACACCAAAGGCAGAAATCGAAGGAGATATGGGACAGTCACACATGGGACTTCAAGCTCGTTTAATGAGCCAGGCGCTTCGTAAGCTAGCTGGTGTTGTTTCGAAAACGAACTGTGTAGTTATTTTCATCAACCAGACACGTATGAAGATTGGTGTGGTGTTTGGTAATCCAGAAACAACAACAGGTGGTATGGCATTAAAGTTTTATGCGTCTGTTCGTATAGAAGTGCGTCGGGCTGCTAAGATCCAAAAAGGAGATCGTGTTGTTGGTAATCGTGTGAAGGTGAAGGTGGTGAAGAACAAGGTTGCTGCTCCATTTCGTACAACTGAATTCGATATAATGTATAACGAAGGTATCTCCATTTCAGGTGATCTATTAGATACCGGATTACAGTTTGGAGTTATTTCAAAATCAGGTAATTCATATTCGTACAAAGAACAGAAGCTTGGAGTAGGCCGAGAAAATGCAAAGATAGTTTTGATGGGAGATAAGAAGTTGATGAAAGAAATCAGAAAAGAGATTATTACTGCGTTTGAGCAAGAGAGAGAAGCGTAATACATAGCACCTGTGCATTTATAATTGCGTCTAATAAAAAAACTACATGCTTACCGCAGTGACCATTACTTACACCGGTCGCGAGGCAACATGTAGTTTTTTATTAGAAGTTGAACTTTTCTGCAATGTGGGAAAGACCAGGTATAACTGTTTTTTCTCCACTGACGGTCATTACAATTCCGTATAATGAAACGACTGCAGATGCAACTAATACGAGGAATCCTAACCAAGAAAGAAGAAGTGTCCATACAAGGATCATTCCTATCATTTCAATAATGAATAGAGCAAGGCCTTGTTTTGCATGAAACTGAGTGAAGGCACTGTCTTTTTTCATGACAAGTGGAATGAACACAAGAATACCAAGATAGCTTAATGCTGCTATGAATTTATTTTCTTCTATATCCGCTTTATTCGGTTGTGTTCCTTCCGGACTTTTTTTGGGTACTGCCATGAGACTCACCTCCTTTCAATTTTTTTGTGTGTGTTGATCGTATAATCAGTATGAGGAATGCGGTTACTAATCCTCCTTCAATTGCTGCAATGAATGGTCCTGCAAATAGGTTGAATACATATACTGTATTGAAGGATACCACTAATTCGTATACAGCAACAATGAAGTACTCTATTCCGGCAGTTATAGCGCCAAGTGCAATAGTGGTCTGTGTATCCAATGCTTTACGCTGTGCATGGATAATAACAACAATAATAAGGGCGATACTTGCTAGAAGTGAGAGAATTGAGCTATTAGCATTATAAGCTGCAGCTATTCTAAAAACAGCGGCTAGGATGGTTGGCACTGCAAGCACTGTTATAGCTGACTGTATGACAGTCGAAGAGCTAGATGACGGTGTTGCAATGCTGTTTTCTTGCTGTTCAGCCTCTTTACGGGCACTCTCTGGTGAGGTGCCAGTGGCGTGGTCAAATTCATTTTTCATGCAGATAGTATATCATAGTATCAAAAAACCCTCCGATTCATCGGAGGGTTTTAACAAAGGAGGGATGAATTACATCATACCGCCCATGCCGCCCATTCCTGGCATGCCACCACCAGCTGACATTCCAGCCATGTCGTCTTTATCAGCTGGATTATCTGCTACTACTGCCTCTGTCATGAGAACAAGAGATGCGATAGATGCTGCGTTCTCAAGAGCAGAACGTGTTACCTTTGTTGGGTCTACGATTCCTGCAACCATGAGATCTTCATACGTATCAGTTAACGCATTGTATCCCATATTGCCTTCAGCTTCTTTTACCTTTTGAGCAACTACAGCGCCATCTTGTCCTGCGTTCTCTGCGATTTGTCGCACTGGTTCTTCAAGCGCTTTGCGAAGCATTTCTACGCCAACCTTTTCTTCTCCGCTGACATCGAGGGCATCGAGAGCAGACATTGCGCGAAGTAAGGCTGTTCCACCTCCAACAACGATTCCTTCTTCGACTGCAGCTTTTGTTGCAGCAAGAGCATCCTCTACGCGATGCTTCACTTCTGTGATCTCTGTTTCTGTTGCTGCACCAACTTTGATGACAGCTACACCGCCAGAGAGTTTTCCTTTTCGTTCTGCAAGTTTCTCTGTATCAAAGTCTGAATCCGACGCTTCGATCTGTTTTTCAATCTGAGATACGCGTGCATCAATTTCACTTTTTTCACCACGACCGTCAACAATAGTTGTATCGTCTTTTGTTGCAATAACTTTTGCAGCTTGTCCAAGGTCAGTCAACTCGGTATTTTCCAATTTCAGTCCGACTTCTTCTGAAATCACTTTACCACCGGTTAATACAGCGATGTCCCCGAGTATTTCCTTGCGACGATCACCAAATCCAGGTGCTTTAATTGCAAGTGTGTTGAATGTTCCACGAATTTTGTTCACAACGAGTGTTGCAAGAGCTTCACCATCAACATCTTCTGCAAGGATAACCAAATCTTTCTTCCCACTCTCTGCGAGTTTTTCTAGCAAAGGAACGATTTCAGCTACTGTACTGATTTTTTTATCAGTGATTAAGATATGAGCGTCTGCAAATTCAGCTTCCATACGATCTGGATTGGTTATCATGTATGGAGAGATGTATCCCTTGTCAAACTGCATTCCTTCAACCACTTCTTTTTCGATTCCAAAGCTTTGTGATTCCTCTACAGTAATCACACCATCTTTGCCAACCGCATCCATGGCTTCTGCAATGACTTCTCCAATTTCTTGATCATTGTTCGCAGAAATTGTTGCAACCTGTGCAATTTCTTCTTTTGAGTCAACAGTTTTAGAATTTTCTTTCAACTGAGCGACCATTGCGGCAACACCTTTATCAATGCCATGTTTCAAAGAGATTGGGTTTGCTCCAGCTGTCACATTTTTAATACCTTCACGTGCAATCGCTTGTGCAAGTACGGTAGCAGTTGTTGTGCCGTCACCAGCGACGTCATTTGTCTTGCTGGCAACTTCTTTTACCAATTCTGCACCA
>CAZMTW010000068.1:0-5988 GCA_964569285.1 uncultured Gammaproteobacteria bacterium | reverse complement strand
AATGGCTTTCATGCGCACATTCAAAAACCGTTGGGGCACTGTCCTGGCGGTCGCTGGCATTATGGTGATGTTCGCGGTGTTCACCACGTTGTTTGGTTGTGAGTCCACAGAGGGTCTGCTGACGGCGAACAACAACTACAGCGGAGATCAGGAGCTCGACTGGCGTCTGCCGCTCGAGGAGATCCCCAACGTCGTGTTCCCCGAGATCCCGGACGAGGGTGATGAGGAGGCGTTCGACCTGATCGAAGATGAAGATGGCGACCTGTTCGACGCTGAAACAGGTGAACCGATCGGTGCCCGAGCAACGGGCTATACTCGATTCGAGAAACCGGTCAGCGTCAACGACTACAACGGAACGTACAGTGGCGTTGGTGGCACGGGATACTACGGCTACACCATGCTCTACCGCGACAGCTACACCGCAGGGTGGAGCGGGTACGAAGGCGTGGGCAAGCACCCGGGTGTTGATATTCCCGCGCCATACCGAACAGACCTCTACAGCTCCTCGTACGGCTACTTCTACGCGTACGTGGATAGCTGCGGCTCGAGCAGCTCATGGGGGTGCGGTGGTGGATGGGGCAACTTCATCATCATCCGGTCGCGAGTGAAAACACCGTCTACCGGTGGAGCATACCACTACGTCTACTTCATCTACGCGCACCTGGCAGATGTATGGGGTGTGAGCGGCAACGTGTCGCGCGGGCAACGCATGGGACGCACCGGAAACTCAGGCAACAGTACTGGTTCGCATCTGCACTTCCAAGTGGACCGGAACAACGCGCCTTTCCACCCGTGGTGGCCATCAGGCAACGTGAACACGCCAGACTACAACAACACGGTCGGGTACTACACCCACAACCCGATGTTGTTCATCAACAACGGCTACGCCTGGTAAAGATAGGCGGAGCGCTGACATGACGGCGGGACTTGGCATGATGCTGAGTTCCGTACGTCGTTTTTTCTTGACCCTAATCCAGGGCGCTGATAGCATATAGTTGTCAATCCCGACACAGAGGAATCGGCTATGGTTACGGCGACTCAAACCACTGTCCCGTCAGTAGGCGACCGTCCAACACCGTCTACCGCGGTGACCGACATTCGCAGTCTGGCGAACGCGATTGAACGCGTGGAAGTCCAGTTCCTGGACCTGCCACTGCAGCGCGGGTTCCGGATGGGCAGTCAGCACGACTGTGGAGTAGGAACTGAAGGCGACGTGATGTCGACTGAAGTCCGTCTCCCTCAGGGCACAAGGACGCTCTACTGGTGCTCGGGCTGCAGCAAAGCCTTCCGCGCTACGGAATGAGGGCGGCGATGACAACCACCATGAAGTATACTAGATCCGGAGGAGGGATCTAGTCTTTTTTTACTTTAATACTGTGGTCTAAAAACCGATGTACTCGACCTCTTCTTGTAGTTGGATTCCTTTTTTGTCTCGTACTTGCTGCTTAATATATGAAATGAGCTGAGCAACATCATCTGCAGTTGCATAACCGGTATTGATAATAAAATTCGCATGTTTTTCAGACACCTGTGCTCCTCCTATTTTTTTGCCTTTCAATCCAAGGTCATCGATCAACTTCGCTGCAGCCTCCTCTGTTTGATCTGTAGGGTTGCGAAACGCACACCCTGCAGTCTTTGCTCCGGTATCTTGTGTTTTTAATCGCAAAGCAGATAACTCCTTCACCACTTCTTTTATCTGATCCTTATCACCTTTCTCTAAGGTAAATACAACATCTGTAATAGTCCAATCTTTCCGCTTAAAAATAGAATCACGATACAAAAACTCACAATCGGTATTAGACAACTCACGCACATCGCCATGTTCATCAACAATAGTCACTGATTGCACCACCGCGCTCATATCTGACCCGCGCGCACCAAGGTTTGCCCACACAGCACCTCCAACAGATGCAGGTACACCAATAGAAAACTCCAATCCGCTTAACTGATGTTTAACCGTTTGTGCAATCAGCCCAGTCAGCAACATTCCTGCACCAACCCGCACCGAACCGCTCTCATCATTAAACTCCACTTCTTTCATATCGGTCTTTATGACCAAACCGTCAAATCCCTTGTCTGCAACCAATATGTCAGATCCTCCACCTAATATGAATGTAGCTATGCCCTCATTACGAGCCTCCTGTAGTGCATGCGCAAGCTCGACCGCTGTTGTCGCCTTCACAAAAAAAGTAGCAGGCCCACCTATATTGAATGTGGTGAATGGCGCAAGTAAGACATTTTTTTCTATTCCTGAAATATTCATGGTCGATCTATTATATCTTCTGCTATCTTGTAAATGTCTCCAGCCCCCATGATGAGTAATACGTCATTTTTTTCCAACACGTCCATAATTTTCTGTTTTGTTTCTACTGCATCTGCCGCATACCAAGCATACTTCCCTCGTTTTTCCACAGCAGCAATGAGATCTGTTGAACTGATGTGCTGCCCCTCTTCTCGCCCAGCAACATCGTATATCTCTTGAATAATCACAAAGTCAGCTTCTGCAAAACTATCAGCAAATGCGTTGAATAATTTTTCTGTTCGAGAACGTTGGTGTGGCTGAAATGCAACGACTATTCGTTTTCGAGGATAAAATTCACGCGCTGCATTAATTGTGCTGTGAATTGCGGTTGGATGGTGCGCGTAATCAGAAATAACTATTGCTCCTCGGCATTGACCAACAATCTCGAATCGTCTCCATACTCCTGAAAATTCTTTTAACGCCTTTGCCGTAATTGTATCATCAATACCCAGTGCCCGTGCTGTTGCAATTGCTGCAAGTGCGTTATATACATTGAAACGACCAGGGATATTCAATGTAAACTCTGTTCCACTGCTATTGAATTTTTGCTTTCCATTCTGTACATGAATATCTTCAGCGCGATTTGTTGCTTCATTTTCAATACCGTACATCACAATACCAGCGTCACATCCTAATTCTGTCACCTCAGAATCATCCATGTTTTTAACCAACACCCCATCGGATGGCAAATGATTTACATATTTCTGAAAAGTCATAACAATGTGCTCCAAGTCCCTATAGTGATCTAGGTGATCTTCTTCAATATTTGTGAGCACAATCATATTCGGATGCAAGTTGAGCATATGTTCTTTATGTTCACATGCTTCAACAATTATATATTCCTTACCTCCATGACGCGCATTACTATTAAATTCTTTTACTACTGTTCCAACAACAACAGTTGGGTCGAATTCAGCGGCAATCAACACATTTGCGATCATAGCGGTCGTTGTCGATTTTCCATGCGTTCCAGATATCGCAATAGCTGTTTTGAATTGTCGCATGTATTGTCCTAACGCCTCAAAATAGCTAAACGTTACAACTCCATATTCTTGTGCCGCATGTTTCTCTGGATGGTCATCAGGCACAGCACTTGTGTAAATAACTATATCAATATCAGGTGTTATACCACTGCCGTCCTGCCCAATAACAACGTCTATCCCAGCAGCAGTGAGCCGTCGGGTCATTTCATTTTCAGCAATATCAGAACCACGTACTCGAACACCATCTTCATGCAGAAGTTGTGCAAGAGCAGACATACCGATCCCGCCAATGCCTGAAAAATAGACTGTTTGTGCAGACTGAATATCCATATTATGTATTGTAACTGAGGAAAGACAACGTGTACAACTGACGTACCGTACAATAGAACGTGCTATTTCACAACTGACAATATTGTCTCAACAAATAGACTATTTGCATCTTCTGTCGAGAGCGCTTTGATATTGTGTTCTAATTCCCTGGTATATTTCCTGTCACGTAATAATTCACGTATCGTCGACGCGAAAACCTCCTTTGTAAGACCTTCTTGTTCTAATATGATCGCAGCATTATGTCGCTGTAGCATCTCAGCGTTCTTTTCTTGATGAGTGTGCGGCATCGGTATAATAATTGATGCTTTACCGAGTTTTGAAAGTTCACTTATAGTGCCAAGCCCAGCACGCGAAACAACAACCGTCGCTTTTGCCAGCGCTTCCTTCATCTCATCATTCAAAAACTCTTTTTTATGATAACGGGGATGACGTATATCCATGCCCTTTTTTCCTTCTCCAGTCACGTGGATCACTTGTGCTATCTGCAACAACTCTTCACTCATTAAATCATTAATCGCTTGAGCACCGGTCCCTCCACCTGTAATCAACACCGTTGGCACACCCTCTTCTAATAAGAAGTCATTCGTAATGGATTTTAGATTGCGAGTTGGATTCCCTATCCAGGTTGTCTTCTTCTCGTTAAAGTCTTTTAATGAATCCTTGAATGCGACTGTAATTCGTGTAGCAAATGGCTTCATGAGTTTACTTGCCAACCCTGTTTCAACATCTTGCTGATGAATAACAGATGGAATGCGAAGGATCCAACCAATCCATACCAGAGGAACTGACACATAACCTCCTGCAGAAACAATCACACCTGGCCGAGACATTAAAAGGAGGACAAATGACTGCACAAGCCCCGCAATGAATTGAAACGGGAGCAGCACATGTGCCAAAGATACGTAACGGCGAAATTTTGGAGCCACAATGTACGCATAATGGATACCGCGTGACATTACTAATTTCCGTTCTGGCCCAAGTCGCGTTCCAACAAAACAAATCTCACCTCCTCGTTTCTTCAACGCAGAAGCGACCGCTAATAATGTGCTGACTGACCCCAAGGTCCCTCCGCCTGATAATAGGATATTCATGTGTAACAGTTACTTTGTTTGCCTCGATATATTCGCCAATAAACCGACTGCAGCTAACAGTGTAATCATAGACGAACTTCCATAACTTATAAACGGAAGTGGGATGCCTGTCAATGGTAATAATGATAACATCGCACCAATATTCACAAATGCCTGAAAACCAATCCATGTGGCTATTCCAACCGCAAGGAGCTTACCGAACTGGTCTGGAGCTCCTTTTGCGATCTTGAGAGCCTGCATGGTAAATGCCAAAAAGAGTAATACAAGTGCGAAAGCAAAAATAAAGCCCATCTCTTCTGCAATAATCGCAAAAATAGAATCAGTAGTTACTTCGGGTAAGTAATTGAATTTTTGACGTGAGTGTCCAAGACCCAACCCAAATAATCCGCCTGAACCCACTGCGAGTAAGGCTTGATTTATGTGATATCCAATGCCCTGCGGATCGACCTCTGGATTGAGAAATACTGTTAATCGAGCTGCTCTATATGGTGCCACTTTAATGAGTGCAAGTATTGCAACAATTCCACCGCCTGCAATAGCTCCAATATGCTTCCATGGAGCGCCAGCAACAAAATATGCCACAACAGATATCACTGCGATGACAATGGTGGTACCAAGATCTTTTTGCGCAACCGCAATTAATAGAACCAACACACCAAGCATGATCATGAATGATATAAACCCATAACTCACATCATGAATTTCCTTTCCACGTTTTTCTAGCCATGCTGCGAGATAGATGAGAAATGATAACTTAACCACCTCGGAAGGCTGGAAATAAAACCCACCCAAATTAATCCATCGCTTTGCGCCCAGCAGTTCCACACCAAAACCAGGAATAAAAACAAGTAAAAGCAAAACTATGGTTCCTACCGCAATGGGAAATGCATACTGCCGCCAATAATGGTAGTCAATTTTGCTCATGACGTAGAATGCCAATCCACCAAGAATGACACCGTAACCAACTTGATGTTTAACATAGTAGTAACTATCACCAAAGGTTTGATACGCTAGTACTGAGCTTGCAGAAGACAGCATAATTAACCCAAATATAATGATGACCCCCAGAATAATCAACAGCGTCGCATTGACCGGTGCGGTTGATCTTCGACTTTGTCGTGATTGAGATGCGACATTACGAGTCGTACCCTTTTTTACTAGGCGTTTTGTTCGCGATGCTGGTCCCCGACCTCTGTTTATTTTTGTTATAGGCATGGAATGTATTATAACAAAAAACGGAGAATATATCTCCGTCTTCTGATTTTCTCCTGTGTGAGTACGA
>CAZMTW010000067.1:0-6119 GCA_964569285.1 uncultured Gammaproteobacteria bacterium | reverse complement strand
AGAGTGGATCAAGAAATATTTGGATGCACGCGACATGGCAACGCTGTATTTGTTTGTGAGTCATGATCGTGCAAAAGGAAAAGGTAAGCGACAAACAGAAGATAAACCGTTGAGCTCTCGTTCTGTTGAGCGACTGGTTCATAAGTATGCAAAAGCTGCAGGGATTATGAAAAAGGTGACGCCACATACGATGAGGCATACCTATGCGACTGACCTATTACAAAACGGAGCAGATATCCGCTCAGTACAATCTATGCTTGGTCACTCCTCTATTACGACAACTCAGATTTATACGCATGTCACTGACAAGCGCCTTAAAGAAACGCACAAAAAGTTTCACAACAAGAAGCGGGGGGATTAATTCAGGTCTATTGCCCTCTGAGACAAATACTCTTTTGTGTTTAGGGACGGGTCTTCTAGCACATCTTCTAGCAATGCATTCATAATCACTCCCACTTCCCTGCCTGGAGCTAGGCCGGTGATTTCCATAATGTCATTTCCGTTGATCTTAAGCATAGTCGTATCCATGGGATCCTTTTCTACTTCACGGATACGACGCTCCAGTTCAATCAACTTAAAAGGTTTTTCTTTTTGACAGCCACTCCCCATGCGATCTCCAATACGGATAGCCATGAGGTCTTCTAGGTTTTCGCGTCCAATGCGCTTCAACAGCCGGCGAATACCTGCGTCACTCACCTCATCTTCAGCATAATAGAACATATGATTCTTTACCAAATGCGATACACGCTCCACGTCCTTCCGAGAAAACTGAAACCGTTTACAAATGTCAGCAACCATTTTTCCTCCTATATGTTCGTGATTGTGGAACGAGGAAGTTGGTCCGTCTCCCTCTTTTGCGCGAGGCTTTCCAACGTCGTGAAGTAATGCAGCAAACCTCACGAGTGGATCATCCGACGTACAATGTTGCAACGAAAGAATGTTGTGCATGAATACGGTATAGATGTGGTGTTTGTTTTGCCCTACTCCTGTCCCCTCTTCTAACTCTGGAAGGATATGGTCGAGGAGACCAGCTTCGTGCATGAGCCACACTCCTCTATAGGAGTCATCTGTGCTAATGGTTTTGAGTAATTCGTCACGGATGCGCTCCCAAGAAACATTGAGTATCGATGGTGCCAGTTCTGTGATAGCGGCAAAGGTTTTTTCCTCTATATGGAATCCTAACTGAGCGGCGAACCGTATTGCGCGAATCATACGAAGTGCGTCTTCTCCAAACCGTTCTGATGGATCTCCTACCGTGCGAATTACTTTTGCTTTAATATCCTCCTGTCCTTTAAACAGATCTATAATCTCTTTTCCGTCATAGGCGATAGCATTCACGGTAAAGTCACGACGCTTGAGGTCTTCTTCTAAAGACACTCCAAATTCTACATTGTCTGGCCGGCGATTGTCTGTGTATCCTGATTCTGTTCGGTATGGAGTTATTTCTATTTCATGCCGCTCCTCTCCATCCATTACACGCACGACCACTGTTCCAAAATTATTATTATAAAGAGTGTCTTCGAATGTGGCTTGAATCTGTTCTGGGGTGGCGTTGGTGGTGAGGTCGTAATCTTTTGGCTCCTGGCCCATGAGAAGGTCACGCACCGCTCCGCCAACGACAAAAGCCTCAAAGCCAGCGGCCGTGAGTTGGTCGAGTGTCTGTTGTACGAATGTTGGTAGCTGCATCACGATGATGTTACGTAGTTGGTGTCCCCGACACGATTCGAACGTGTGACCTACGGCTTAGAAGGCCGTTGCTCTATCCAGCTGAGCTACAGGGACGTGCACTGTGTAGACTACCTGGAAGCAGCCTCTTCGTCAACGATCTTTTGTGTAAAAAGTATATAAAAAGGTGTCCCGCGCGACATGGTGGCAGGCGGGGCGGAACTCAACTACTGGTCTATGGTCTAGAGCCTCAGGTTTCCAGCGGAAACTACTCGACCATCTCCTGGGTGATCAGGTACAGCGAGGCGATGACCAGGGCCTAC
The DNA here is from genome assembly GCA_964569285.1 of uncultured Gammaproteobacteria bacterium. Taxonomy (GTDB): domain Bacteria; phylum Patescibacteriota; class Patescibacteriia; order UBA9570; family XYC2-FULL-38-9; genus CAZMTW01. Next base: position 4,131 of record CAZMTW010000067.1, on the reverse strand, counting down.
ATCTCATCCAGGAAGCACAGCTGCTCATCGCGCGACTCCTTGTCCGAGCTGATCTCGTACCGGAACAGCCCAGCCAGGTTCAGGATCGCGGGATCACCGTTGCACTCCACGGACCAGGTACTCTCCAGCTTCCGTCTCGCGATCTCTTCGCGGATGACCTGGGCGAGGGCCTGGATGCTCTGTGTCTGAACTCGTCGGTACATGCGTCCTCCAAGACACATAGGTTGCCTCAAGTACAAGAAAATAACCACGAAAACGTGGTCTTGTCAATAGCTTCTACGTCTTAATCAAATAAATTGGTACAAAATAACAAGCTGGGCGATGAAAAATAAACCAGCCCATGCAAGCTCAAAAAGAAATCGGTTTCGGTTCTCGTTGACCATCACACTCATCAACTTAAACGGCAGATATAAAAAAGCAAAAAACACTACGGCTCGCGAAAGAGTCATTCCAGCATAATTTGCGTCAGGAACGGTGACTTCGAAGTGAAGAATTGCAAGAATGAGAATACCAAACAGAATCTCTATCCAACCAAATATCTGGCGGTGAGTACGTGGCTCAATCTTCACGGCAGATGTATATTCTATGTCTGAAATAAAATTCAGATAGGTCCACAATGTATATATTGGAAGCACTATAGATGAGAGCGCGAACAACACACTATTCCACACCGGCCTCTTTGGAAGTGATTTTTTCATTACTGCTCTATGCCTCTCAACTTCTCCCTCTGGATCATCCGGCCCTCCAGACAAGTAGACATACAAAATAGAGAAAACGAGAGTCGACACTACAAGAATCAATACCGTTGGATACGCAACCCACGTCGGCACTAAGGAATCATCTAAAGAAGATCCCATGACAATGACAACGAAGTAGAGAATGAAATGCACAAAACCGTAGAGCATGAGAAACACCCACAATAACCAATTGATCAACCGACGCTTCCACTTGTTTGATATCTCCTTTCGTTTTTTCCAAAAAACACCAACCTTCTTACGAAGCTTATCGGAAGTGATCAGTAAAAAGTAAAAGGCGAAAAAGAATAAAAAGAGGATGCTCAGAATAAATACAGGCGCATACGGAAGAATCCCGTCATTCAAGAAATTAAAGTCGTTGCTTGACCGTAACGAGAAATAAAAACCAACTAATATCAAAATGTCGATGATGAATGGAACATATATTTTGATTGGTTGTTTTTTTCCATGAAAGTTTTACCAACTGCCTCCGCCTCCGCCTCCTCCTCCACCACCAGAGAATCCACCTCCACCAGAACCGCTCGAACTTGGAGAAGATGACATCGAGGCTCCAGCAACAGAACTCATACTAGACAGCGCACTTCCAAATTCTGACATGTTGAACATGTGAGAAGCGTTGGAATAATTGTACCAGTCCGGCGCATCTGATCCTTTAAACATATCTTCAAAATGCGCAGCCCATTCTTCTTCTACTTCGAGCGCAATCGCATACGGCAACATCTCTTCAAAATGTTCGCGATATGCTTTTGGTGATTGATGGAATTTAATTCGTTCCTTCTCCGCTACAGTGAGATACAGTTTTAATCCTTTGATATATTCTAGTGCCAGCACGCCTTTCTTTGTTCGTTTTGGCATAATGAATCCAAGAACAAATGCGAGCAGTCCAAGAAGGTTGAGCCACTGATACCAATCACTTCTCACCCACTCCGCTGCCAACGTTGCTGTAAAAAGAACAGCAAAGATCATTGCACTACCAAGTACAATATATGCGCCGCGTGTTCGTACGGGGTTTGTTGGATAGAATCCTTCTGAAACAACTCTTTTATACAGATCTTTCTTGATTGCTGGGAGATGCGTATAAAATTTATTCTGTAACTCAGATAGTTTTGTTTGTTTGGTTGATGTTGAAGGAAACATGCCATGCAGAATTTCTGATTCATACCCTTTCAATAACTGATCCTCTCTAAAATCCTTTTTCTCATGAAAAATGTAATGGCTCGCTTTAGCTTTCTTCCCCTCTTTTGTTGTTTGCTCAATTCTAATGTATCCACGAATTGCGAGATGAATAATCGTCGCGGTGATATCGTGCATATGTGCTTTGCCATCAACAACCACACCTAGTTCTGCTGGAGACATGTCTTTTGGTGGCTCGTATTGAGAAATAATAATACCGGTGCCTTTCGGATCCTTGCCCTTTTTATACCAGAAGAACATCAACCCATATCCTCCAACAAGAGTAAGAATGATGGGAAGATATATTTCAATAAACACCCAAAATGGCCTCTTCTTTAGATCAACAGTGTGCACTTCTTTTTTTCCTGCCTCGACTGTGATTGATGTGGTTTGAGGAAAATACCTCTCGCTATCTACTTCAATAGTATATGTTCCTTCATCAAGACGCAGTGTCTCATCACTATAGTGAATGGTATTTGTTTCTGTAATATATATTTCAGCATTGTATGGAGTGGTGTTCACTTCCAATTTAGCGGATGGCGCAATAATGCCTTTATCAAAGTCAGCGGTAATGAGTATGGTGTCGTATGGTGACAAATATGATGATGAATAATAATACGTTCCATCTCCTTCATAACTACTACTGCAATATGTTTCATAGCCCGACTGTGTAATGAGTGTGCAAGAAGCTCTTTCGCTGACTGTCTCTGCTCCTTCTGGTAACCACACGGTTACTCCAACATTTTCTACAACAAGATTCCATGGACTTCCTAAAGGATTGAAATATAACTCATCACGATGTTCAAGATTGTCTACTGCATGTGCAATTGTGTACGAAACCACAATCCACTCTTGATGAGTCGAAATATTTTCTTGTGCAATTGAAATAGTTGGATTGTATAAAGAGGTGGGTGGTACGTAGATATACGGAACTCCGTCTTCATCTGTAACAGAATGAATGGTGTATGCGGGAATTGTGTATTCATCTCTACTGAGTGCTGAACTATACGTATGAGAAAAATCAGTGTAGGCACCAGTACCAAATTGATACCTGATCCATTCTTCTACATATACAGATCTATCTTCTTGAATAGACGCATATACTTGATGATCTTGCACAGAGGTGAGACGGAACGGATCGGTCACTATACCCTTGTTAAAATTCGCAACTACTGTTAGTCCACTAAACGCCGGAAGATCAGTTGCGCTGAACGAATATGTTCTGTCGCTAAGGACTGTCGCCATACAATCGCTCGCATCGGAGGTATAAGTTCCCGTAAAGCAAACGGCGAGATTCTCTTCCATAACACTCCCCTCCGGAATTGTTACCGTTGTTGTTGCACTCAGTATTGGAACCTCCCAACTGGTGCCTGTGGAGTTCCAGTATAACTCGTCATAGTCTGCATATCCGTAAATCTCCGTGGTCACGAAGTAAGAAATAACGTACCAGTGTTGTCCGGTAATCGTATTGTCTGGATCTCCAATTTTTAAGTGTACATCTAATCCTCCCTCGTCTACATATATGTATGGAATACCATTTTCATCTGTTACGCTTTCTATAGTGATGTCTTGCGGTATGTAGTCAACACCGTTGTAGCCTCGTACTGGAATGTCTCTGAATATTCCGTGACGATCTTCTGTCCCGAAGTCATAGAGGATGGATTCTGTTACATGAATGGTTCCGGTTTCCTGAACATCGATTTCCACATTGAATTCATGGATCTTTTCTGTGTAATAGTCGCCTACTGCCGCGGTAGCTGGTTGTGCGGCAAATGCAGTGATAGCATAAAAAAGTCCTAATAGGCCAAAAAATATCTGTTTTACTCTGCCGCGGCGTTTATTCATGAACACGTTGGTCGCTTATTGGTGTATTGTACCACATTCACTTGATTTTATTGAGAGTGTCTGTTAGAATCCAATTTGCACTTTTGCAATATGGTGGCTGTAGCTCAGTTGGTTAGAGCACTGGTTTGTGGTACCAGGGGTCGCGGGTTCGAGTCCCGTCTACCACCCCATCCGGCGGGACTATTTAACCTGTGCGCTCAGCTCCTGCGCGAGCGCCCACAGCGCCTGGTTGTAAGCAGCGATCAATGTATCGGGCTGTCCAACGATCCAGTTCAGCGATTCTGCGGCATATTGCCCGCTCACGATCCGACCATCAGCATGCCTCAATTCCCAGCGGACCACCACCTGCACCTCTCCT
>CAZMTW010000066.1:0-6208 GCA_964569285.1 uncultured Gammaproteobacteria bacterium | reverse complement strand
CTGGTCACGCGAAGTGAATACAACAGATCCAAAGTATTATAAATGGACACAATGGATTTTTCAGCAACTGTTTAAGAAGGGGATGGCATATCAAGATGAGATTCCTATCAACTGGTGTCAGTCTTGTAAGATTGGATTGGCAAACGAAGAGGTGATTAATGGTAATTGTGAACGATGTGGTCACGAAACTGAGAAGCGACTTAAGAAACAGTGGATGTTAAAAATCACAGACTATGCCGAGCGACTACTGAATGACTTAGATGACGTCGATTACCTCAACAAAATTTCTGCACAGCAAAAGAACTGGATTGGACGATCTGAGGGAATCAATATTCATTATCATGTAGAAGTAAAAGGAAAGTTGAGTGAGCATACGCTCGATACATTCACAAAATATCCAGAAACAAATTTTGGATCTACCTTTATTGCCATTGCTCCAGAGCATTCGTTGGTTTCTGAACTGACAACAGATGAACACAAGCAAGAAGTTGATGCATATATCAAAGAGTCTACAAAAGTAAAAGAGATGGATCGCACTGCAGAGGACAAAGAAAAGAGTGGAGTGTTCACCGGCTCATATGCAATCAACCAAATGACAGGAGAGAAGTTACCTATATGGGTAGCAGATTTTGTACTTGCTCATTTTGGTACTGGGGTTGTAACCGGCGTGCCAGCGCATGATCTTCGGGATTGGCAATTTGCAAAAAAATATGATCTTCCAATTGTTCGTGTAATCAAAGGAAAGGATGGTGACGATTCTTCAGTAGAGAAACCAGAGCAGGTGACTGAAGATGGTGAAATGATCAATTCCGATTTCCTAAATGGTATGGATGCTCAAACAGAGGCCAAGTCTGCGATAATGGATCATTTAGAGAAGAACGGTTGGGGCACTCGGACGGTCACATACTCACTCCGTGACTGGGTATTCTCGCGTCAACGGTACTGGGGAGAGCCAATTCCCTTGATTTATTGCGAAAAAGAGTGTGGATGGGTAGCAGTTCCAGAAGAGGACCTACCGGTTACACTTCCAGATGTAGAAAACTACGAACCAACAGATGACGGGGAGTCACCTCTGGCTACGATTGACGAATGGGTGAACGTAAAGTGCCCAACATGCGGAGCAGATGCCAATAGAGAAACAGACACCATGCCGAACTGGGCTGGTTCTAGTTGGTATTTCTTGCGATACATCGATGCTCACAATGACAAACAGTTTGCTGACCCTAAAAAGCTACAACAATGGCTTCCGGTAGATCTCTATAATGGTGGCATGGAACATACGACACTTCATTTACTCTACTCACGTTTTTGGCACAAGTTCTTATTTGATATAGGAGAAGTGCCAACACCAGAACCATATTACAGTCGTCGTTCACATGGGATGGTTCTTGCAGATGATGGTAAGAAAATGAGTAAGTCTATTGGTAATGTCGTGAATCCAGACGATATCATAAATGAATACGGTGCAGACACATTACGATTGTATGAAATGTTCATGGGACCGTTTGATGAGGCGATTGCATGGGATCCAAATGGTGTACGAGGAATACGAAAGTTTATTGATCGTGTGTGGCGTCTACAAGATAAACTAGGAGCAGAAGATGCTGTTGATCTCACTCGTGTAGTACATCAAACAATAAAGAAAGTGACAGAAGATATTGATGCCATGAAATTCAATACTGCGGTGGCGCAAATGATGATCTGTGTGAATACCTTTGAAAAAGCTGAAACCGTCTCAACAGAAGCATTTAAGCTCTTTATATCTGTCTTTTCTCTTTTTGCACCACATGCGGCAGAAGAAATGTGGGAATCGCTTGGACATGCGGAAAGTATCACACAAGCAGCGTGGCCGTCATGGGATGAAACTCTTCTTGTACAAGATACAGTAATGGTTGGCGTGCAAGTTAATGGGAAAGTACGTGGTGCTGTAGAACTTGAAGTAGATTCTAGTGAACAAGACGCCATTGCAGCTGCTTTAGGAGAAAAAAATGTTCAAAAGCACACCGAGGGCAAGGAAGTCATTAAAAGCATTTACGTCCCAGGAAAAATCGTGAATATCGTGGTTAAGTAACCATTGCATGGGTCATACCATTATCAGCTCGGATAAAGAAGCCGCAGAAACAGCGGCGAACATCATCTTAATGGGTGGTTTGGTTGTATTACCAACAGACACAACATATGGAATCGCATGCGATGCTCAAAATGAACAAGCAATTCAAAATCTTAAAGTGCTTAAGGGGAGAGAAGACGATCGGTTTACACTCATTGCTGCATCTCAAGAGCAGGTTCAGAAATATTTTCATTTAAGTCCAAAACAAAGTCTTGTTGCATCACAACAGTGGCCTGGACCAGTCTCAATCGTTGTCAATGATCGTTTTTCTGTACGGGTCCCACGTAATGTATTGTGTATTGCTATTGCAGAAGCGGTTGGGCATCCCATTATTGCGACAAGCGCGAACAAGACAGGAGAGAAGACACCACTGACCATAGGAGAAGTGAAGGAGCAGCTCGGAGAAGATATGATTGAGCTATGGATTGACGGTGGAGCACTTCTAGAACAACAACCATCAGTTGTCGTACGAGTGACAACAACAGGAGTAGAGGTATTGCGCGAGGGGTTGGTATCAATATTTGAATGATAATACTATGAATAAAGATCAGGTTCTCTCATTACTCGATCGATACAATATGAAACCTCGTCATGAGCAGGGCCAGAATTTTCTTATTGATGACAGTGCTGTACAGGCATCGATCGATGCAGCAGAGTTGACGACAGAAGATACTGTTCTAGAAATTGGTCCTGGATTGGGGGTGTTGACGTTACCACTTGCTGAACGTGCAGGTCGAGTGGTTGCCATAGAACAAGACCGCGAATTGGTACCTGTTATAGAAGGGCTACAGAAGCAGTATGATACTATTGAGATCATTAACGAAGATATACGAAAAGTACATCTTACAGAGATTGGGCTTCAAGACAGGGGATACAAATTAGTGTCGAACCTTCCGTACAATATTACTTCATGGGTCATGCGCTACTTCACTGAGAACGCACCTCGTCCAAGTATGATTGTTGTGATGGTACAAAAGGAAGTAGCACAACGGATAACAGCACAACCAGGTCAGATGAGTGTGTTGAGTAATGCAGTGCAACTGTATGCAGAACCAGAAATCATTCGAATGGTCCATTCGAGCAGTTTTTATCCTGCTCCAAAAGTGGATAGTGCCGTTATTCGATTACGCTTGTGGAAAAAAACAATCTCCGAAGACCCAGAAGCACTTATGAAAGTTGTAAAGGTCGGTTTCGCATCAAAACGAAAGCAATTACACAATAATCTCGCGATTGGGCTACAATTACGACCGGTTGAAGCAAAGGCATTACTAGAAGATATTGGTCTCAATCCGGCAATTCGTGCTCAGGAATTGTCTTTGGAGGACTGGGAAGCCATTCGAAAGGCTGTAAAGGTTTGACGAAATGATTTTTATCTGATATAATTTCATCAATCAACTTGAATAAAAATGGCATTAGACCACCAGAAAATGGACAGACTGTCAATCTGGATGATTTCCATCATAGGAGTCATCATTTTCTTCGGTGGCGTACTACAAATTCGGTCTCATTTATATACTGCAGACCGTACGCTATTTGCCGTAGCACGACAAATTGCTCAAGAGGCTGAAGACGCTGCTGCTTTGAGTCAAAACACGCTTGATCCAGAATCTCCAGAGGAAAAAAGTCTTGCGCAGTTACAAAGTGAAGACACGGACGCTGATGGATTGAGCGACTTTGATGAACTGTACGTGTACACTACAAGCCCTTACCTTACGGACTCCGATTCTGATGGTGAATCAGACAGTGCCGAGCTTGCAGCTGGAGAAGATCCAAACTGTCCAATTGGTGAGCCGTGTGAACAGCAGCGAACCGCTGGATCACAAACACAAACTGAAGCAGAAGCAGCATTTAGCAGCTTTAATCCAGATCAGTTAGCTCCGACAGATGAGGAAGGAAATGTCGACACCGTTGCAATGAGAGAAATGCTTGCTGCTCAAGGTGTGCCACAGGAATTGTTAGATCAAACAAAGGACGAAGACTTACTTGTTGTATTTAATGAAGCTGCTGCACTTATTGATCAAGGCGGGAATGCAATAGTGAATGTGCAAGAAGAAGCACAACAGATTAAGGATCTGAGCACGCTCGATAAGAGAGCATTTTTATTGCAGACAGGCTTGGCTCAGGCAGATATTGATACAATGACTGATGAAGAGGTAGAGCAAGTGGTAAATGAATCAGTTGACGAGGCTGTGAATGACGTATTGCAGCAAGATATTGGTCCTGCTACAGAATAAATAATAGCCTTCATGAAATCAACACATACTCAAATAACAATACGCAGAGGCATGGCAAGTGTGTTGGTTGCTATTATGGCATTATCTGTATCTACTACTGCATTATTTATACCATCGGCTGTCTATGCAGATAGTCAGCCAAAGGTCATCCCTTTTGTTACACCTCCAACGGGATTCCCAGTTGGTGAACCTGGTGTTGCTGCAACAGATGCCGTAGATATTATTGGTGGAGCCCTCGTAACAGCTGCTCGTGTTGGTTTAAAAAGTGCGTTAAAAGCTTTTTTAGAAAAATTAGCCTATGATGCTGCGGTTTGGATCGCATCTGGAGGTGAAAGTCAGAAGCCATTGGTATTTACAGAAGAACTTGGCAACTATATTTCAAGTGCAGGCGATGCAGCGATTGGTGATTTCTTAAATGGGCTTGCTTCTGAAAATGGTTATGCAAAGTTAGACTTATGTAATCTACCAGAATTGGAAAAAGTAAAAATTCAGTCGTTTGTTCCACAGCTATTAGGAGCAGAGGAGCCTGCAGGAGTAGGAGCAGCACCAAAAGCAAAATGTTCATTAACGGACATTATGGGCAGTTTTGAGAATTATGGAACAAATTACGCTCTGCAAGCAGCGGTTATCATGGATGATACTGAAGGGTTAGTAAATTTTAGCAAAAGCTTTGATCAAGGTGCCAATTACATGTCGACAATGTTGAAAGCGGTAGACGAAGCAGCAGAAGCACAATCAGAAGAAGAAGCAACGGCAAAACTAGAGCGAGAAAAAGGCGATTTCAAAGATCAGGAAGCGAAGATATCCGGATACATTCAAACACCAAGCGCTGTTGTTCAAAAACAATTTGAATCCTCTATAGACAAGTCCACAGAGGGGGAAACAACTCAACAGGGTAATATTATTGCAGATGCATTAACGGTGTTCGTTAATACATTGACGTCAAAATTGATGGATCGTCTGTCATCTGGTTTACTATCCTTTTTTACTGAAACAGATATTGGAGATTCACTTTCAGGTAATAGTGCAAGTAGTGGAGGTGCATCAGCTGGTGTCCGGGGAGCCCAAGATCGATTTGCTGAATTAAAAACTCCTTCCTTTAATACAGGGGGCACGATAGATATTATAACTCGATTTGCAACGTGTGTAGGCGAAGCAGGTCTAGATACAACGAACTGTGTTATCGATGAAAATATGCGTCTTGCAATCGAAGAAGAAATGTCTCTTCGTGAAGCAATGGATCAAGGGTTGCTCGATACTTCGCTCAAATTTGGTTCAGAGATGAGTAATTCAAATTTACAGCAAGCGGTAGCAGAAGGCTTTACAACACGTAATATTAAAATACTGAAATCATACAGTGTCGTTCCTGTCGGATGGGTCTTGGCAGCAGATTACATTCGAGAGTTTGATTCGGAAAAAACTTTAGGGCAAGTTATTGATGAATTTGATAATTGTAGCAGTGATAATTATTCGCCATATTGTGGATTGGTTGATCCAGACTGGACATTAAAAGCGCCTGAGGTGTTTTGTAAAGTTGAAGGATACGGTGATACCGTTGCAACACCAGATTTATTTATAGATCTCGATGGAAATCAATATACACCAGAAACAAATCTTATTGCTCGGCTCAATACCTGTCTCGATTTTCAAACCTGCTTGTCTGAAGATGGTGTTGGTGGTTGTGAGGGAGGACAATATGGATACTGTACAAAGCAAAGAAGCATCCATCGATTTGAAGGTGACTCTTGTCCAGTGTATGAATCATCATGCGACATCTTCACGAATACGGCAGGGGATGAAAATGCGTATCTGCAAAACACATTAAACTACAATGACTGTTCAGTTGATAATGTTGGATGTCAGT
>CAZMTW010000065.1:0-6336 GCA_964569285.1 uncultured Gammaproteobacteria bacterium | reverse complement strand
TTGGAGGTGATTCAAATAGTAATACTGCGAGTTCTTTGCGTACTCGCTCAGTTGGCAGTACCAAATATCAAGTGCAGTATGATGCATGGTCAGATGACGAAAGAACATATTGGGAGACAACAGAAGTTACGGTTAGCGCTGATCAGGTGAAGGAATTGGGGATTATTACGCTTGCAGAGCGTGATGTGACAGCAACAATGACTGTTGTTGACGGTGATGGTGCTCCTGTAGAAGGGTTGTATGTGGATGCGTGGTTATCTGGAGGAGGAGGTGGTTGGACAAATGGACAAACTGGAGCAGATGGTGTTGCCACAGTATACTTGTACGAAGGTAAGTGGGAGATCAATCCATCAACGTGGAATCGTTCCGATTTGCTGTACAATGGTGAGCCTTATCGCGTAGAAGTTTCTTCTGGCGATTCTATTACGCATCAATTTGCTGTAACCGCTACGACAGTGACCGTCGATGTTACAGCGTTGACTCCAGATGGATTAGTTGCTTCTGATCAAAATGGATGGGTGAATTGTTCGAGCCCAAATTCGTTTGGAGGATTTGGTGGTCAGTTACAAAATGGTGTGGGTCAATTTGGAGCAATTGGCGGTACGTATAATTGTAATTTATCTCTTCAAAGTGAAGATTATCAAGCCTCTGGTGAGACGGTCGTTACATTTGTTGATGGAGTGGATTCAGCACTCGCATTTGGTTTAGCGCTTCGAAATTCAACAATTCGCGTGTATTTAAAGGATCAGGATAGCAAGTTGGTTAAAAATGCACGAGGATGGGTGAATGCACATAGCCCTGATGCAGGATGGACTGATAAACGTATTGGTGAAGAAGGATTTGTTGATTTGCGTGTTGCTGCTGGTACTTATTTCATTAATACATGGTTTGAGGAAAATAGTGGGTATATATCTTCTTTCGGTCCTCAGACCGGTATTACTGTGAAAGATGGTCAAACAAAACAAACAACGTTGACGGTTTTCTCTGTTTCAGGTTCGTTGACTGCAACAGTAAAGGACTCGAACGGAAATCTCCTTCCTGATGTGTGGGTTCATTGTGGTAATTGGCAGTCAGTTGAAGTCGCGGGTGATTTCTCTGGTGGTCGCATTATAGAAAGTGGAGCACAAACTGGTGCTGATGGAGTTGCGGTGGTTGGTTTAGTAGCTGGTGAAAAATATGAATGTAATGCAAACGCACGACCAGGATCTGGATTAATTGGGGGTGATTCAAAGAAGATATCACTAAAGCAGAAAGATGCTGCAATAGAATCATTCACAATGCAATCAGCGACGGCAACAATTTCATTAAGCGCATCATTAACATCTGCGGCACGTATTCAAGCGGCTGGAGACATCACGCATATGTGGTGTGGAGCATGGTCAGAAGGAGGTAGTCATACATGGCAAGATGCATTTAGTAGCTCTGTCGACCTTCCTGTTATACCCGGCACGTGGCACGTCTACTGCGGTACAGAACTGCTTAATAATGATGGTGGATATGATTACTATGACACTCGTGAAGATAAGCAAGTAAACATTAGTAAAGATGGTGATAATAAGAGCGTTGCTCTTAAGTTGAAAAAATCTATCTTTACCGTTCCCAAATCAGTATCTGTTACCTTTGATTCAACAACAGCTCAATCGCTAGTAATGGAAGATGGTACAAAAGTTGAAATTCCAGCAAATGCGATTGCAACCGAAGGTAATATTACATTAACGGCAGATCCTCAACTTGATGCTGTTCATACGGATGATAAACCCTATGGATTTCCATGGAATTTTGAAGTGTATGATTCTGCAGGTTCTATTATCTCCGGTGATTTTAACGATGAGGTGTTGATCCAGATTCCGTTTGACAAAAGTATTCTTGATGAAGAATATAAAATTGATCCGGAAGACTTAGAAGGGTCTTCATATGATGAAGATACCGGTGTATGGGATGAGTTTGATAATGGAACGCTCAATGAAGATGATGGGTACTATACAGTGAGTGTTCCTCATTTCTCTACCATTGGTATGGTGTATAACAGTAGAAGTATCACAGATCCACCATCCAAGCCGCGATTACTTGCAGCAAAGATGATTAAACAGACGGAAGCTCGCTTAACATGGAGAGCCCCAAAAAATGGAACTGTTGGTAAATATCGAGTGCAGGTTCGTAAACACAAGATTAAGAAAGAAAAGAGTTGGAGAAAGTTTGGTACAGTGACGAAACAATCAAAAAGAACAGTGAAGCGTAAAGTGGTTAAGAAATTGGTTGCTGGAACAAAATATCAGTTCCGTGTGAAGGCACAAAATTCTGCAGGTAAATCTGCATGGACTAAGTGGAAAACCTTTACCACATTGGAATAACGCATTCAGCATTTTAATTCAGCAAAAGTGGTCCGACGTTTCATTGGACCGCTTTTTGCGTATAGTGGCCTTTATTTGGTATACTATATGTAGTATTGGAGGGTTTAATGAGTAAATAAAACGACTATGGGTTTTTTCGACAAAGCAAAGAGGATGATGAATGTTGGAGGTGCAAAAGTGGAGATTATGCCTCCTGGAGTACTGCCACGTGGCGGAGTATTTGCACTACAGGCAAAAGTTGTTGGAGGTAAACTGGATCAGAAGATTACAGGTGTTGTTGCAAAATTGCAGCAAAAAACACAGTCTACAAATCGTGGAGTGAACAATACTGCAAATACTACCAGTACAAAGACACTTGTCATTTCTCAGGCTGACGAGGCTGGATTTGATCTGAAAGCAGGAGAAACAAAAGATCTTTCATTCCAATTACAAGCAACTGTCGGAGAAGATCCAACACTGCAGGGTGGTATGATGGGAACGCTTGCAAAAATGAATAAGATGGCAACTCAGGCAAAAGAAGCGTGGGAAGTGATCGTTACAGCAGAAATTGAGGGGTCTGCAGATGCATCTGCTAACCAAGAGGTGAAGATTGGGTAAAACACTATTATCAAAAAGGTGGCCGAGGGTCACCTTTTTGTTTGCCCGTATTTGTGATACAATCCGATCGTATGAGTAAGAGAATATTATCAGGCATTCAGCCATCCGGAGAGCTTCATATAGGTAACTATTTGGGTGCAATCCGCCAATGGATTTCCTTGCAGGAGACATATGAGAGCTTTTTTTGCATTGTGGATTTGCATGCGATTACAGTGCGTCAAGATCCTATTGCATTACGTGAACAGATTCGTCGTGTGGCGGCAACCTATATTGCCGCAGGGGTTGATCCAGAGAGGTCCACTATTTTTGTTCAGTCAGAAGTTCCTGCGCATGCAGAGCTTGCGTGGGTACTGGGAACATTTACGCAAATGGGTGAATTGGAACGAATGACACAGTTTAAAGATAAGGCAGCTCAACACAAAAAGAATGTGAACGCAGGTTTGTTTACCTATCCTACATTGATGGCTGCAGATATTTTACTCTATAAACCAAATGTGATTCCGGTTGGTAATGATCAAAAACAGCATGTGGAACTGACTCGCAATATTGCACAACGATTCAATAATCATTACAAACAGGATCTGTTTGTGTTACCCGAACCACTGTTCCCTGCAGAGGGTGCGCGTGTGATGGGATTTGATGATCCGACGCAAAAAATGTCGAAGAGCGCAGCAAGTGAACTGAATTATATTTCTTTTGCTGATGATGGCGCTACTATTCGGAAAAAGTTGAAAAAATCGGTGACTGATTCTGGTTCTGAGATTTCAGCAGGCACAGATAAACCGGCATTAACGAATTTATTAACAATCTACAGCTTGGTTTCTGGAAAAAGCGTAAAAGAATTGGAGAAGGAATATTCTGGAAAAGGATATGGTGATTTTAAATCAGATTTGGGCGATGTGCTTGCAGAATGGATGGCTCCAATACAACAAAAACGCGGCGAGCTATTAACTGACGTCGCGCAATTAGATTCAATTTTGGATAGAGGCCGTGAGAAAGCAGAGGTTATTGCACAGAATACGTTAACAGAAGTATACAATACGGTTGGGCTGGGACGTTAATCTCGTGATAGTCGTTTGATCACTTTTTTGAAAGCGTATCGATCAGATGACGAAATTTTTTTGCTGCGATACAGTTTTTGCGTATCACGGCGCATGTTTAATTTATCGCGAGCATTCACTTCACTTCCCCATGCTTTGTGCTTCACATTTTTTGTGATAATGTCATGCAATTCTTTTTTATCCTCAACAGATAGTCCTCGGTACACTGAGCGATGGGCGCGCATGTATTTATTCATCCGTTTTTTAAATCCTCCTTTACCAGTATCTCTAAAACCACGACCTGTTCCACCAAGATGTAGAGCATAAGGGTCAACTTTTTGCCGTTTTTCAGCAACAGACTGTTTTGATGTTGATTCTTTTTCATCCTTTGCTTCATCTTTTTTTGATCGACTGGAATGGTACCATGAACGTTGTTCTTCTTCTTTTGTTTCCGGTTCATCCACATGCGCTATGGAAGTTGCTGAGCCGCCTCCACTTGTGCTGTTGATTGAGGTTACTGGACCGTCTGTATCTTCATCAATATGGTTTATAGATGTTGTGGGTCCATTTGCACCTTCATCCATGTAATCATTTACAGATGCAGCATGATCTTGTGCAAATGCATTTGGATCACCAAACGTATCATTTGCTGGACGCATATCGCTTGAAGGTAAATTGAATGCTGGATTTCCCATGGATGTATTATCTCACTTTTTTTCCTTTCGATGCAAGTTCTTCCACTGCTTCTATAAATTGATCACCTCGATCTTTGTAATCTCTAAAAATGGAGAAGCTTGGTGAAGCACAAGAGAGTAAACACGTTGAACCGCTTGGAGAATTGGCGTATGCAAATTGTACCGCTTCCTTCATGGACGATGTTGCAAGTGTATGAGGGATGTGACCGGTTTTTTTAATTTCCGTTAACATTGTTTCGCCAGAATCTGGGAAGAGCACAATATTCGGAATCTTTTTTTCTGCGATGAGTGCTGCGAGTGCAGAAAAATTATATCCTCTATCCTGCCCACCTAAAAATAGCGTTCCTATAGACTCGAGTGACTGGATTGCGGCAATGGTCGATTCTGGAGTAGTGGAAAGTGAATCGTTGTAAAAAGTAATGTTGTTATGTACTCCTACGAGCTGTAAACGATGTGGCAGTGCTGTAAAGTTCATAATAGCCTCTGCAATGCTGTTTGCTTCTACACCCATGTATGAGGCGGTTGTAATGGCTCCAAGTATATTTGAGAGATTATGCGTACCAAGTAGTGGAACTGCACTGAGAGGTAGAATACATTCTGATCCGATGAATAATGCATCTTCTTCAATGTGCGCATCTGCGGCTTCTGGCCAGGCCATTGTTGTTTTTCCTTTTCGAGAAATTCGAGATGCAAGTTCCTTGTTTTCACCATTGTAGATGAGTGTTTGTTTATCTGAGAGTACATCAACAATATGAAGTTTGTCGGCATAGTATTGTTCTACTGATCCGTGATAATCAATGTGGTCGGGAAAGAGAGTGGTGATGACGGAGATGCTTGGACCACGTTCAAGTAGCCGTATTTGATAGCTTGAAAGTTCAAATACAAATATATCGGATTCGTTATTGTGGTTCTGCAGTTCTGCAAGTGCAGGGTTTCCAATATTACCAACGAGGAATGTGTTTTTGCCCGCCTGATCAAGCATGGCGTGAATCAAAGCGCTTGTGGTGCTTTTCCCTTTGGATCCAGTCACGCCTACCACAGTTCCTTTCACATGTTCAAAAAATATATTCGTCGCCGTTGTGATGTTGGTTGCAGTTTGTAGCAGTGAATCGCGTGGTGGTATTCCAGGGGAAACCACAATCACATCAAATTCACTTAGTGAGGTAGGGTACTTGTTGCCACACAGTGTTTGTACGCCAGAGACATTCAAGGTGAGCTCTTTTTTATCGGCAATGTGAAGGCGTGCGTTTGGGTAATTGGAATATAAAAAATCAATAGTAGCTATCCCTTCCTTTCCTGCGCCTAATACAAGCACACGTTTATCGTTGAAATCTTGTTTAGTTGAGGTCATCGAGGAATGATTGAAATTGTTCTGGGATGTTATGTTCTTTCGATGGAGTGAATACTTCTTCTTTGAGCTCTTCTAGATTGTCGATCGTTGGCAAGACGTCATTCACAAAGTAGTCCATTGTGGCGTCACCTTCGAACAGGCCTGTGTCGTGTGCCATGGCGAATGTGACGCGTACTTCGTTCGGTGTTCCAACACAATCAAGTGGTTTGATGTCTTTTGTTCCAAGTAGTTCTTTGTACGTGTCGAGCAGTGTTGTGTCAGCAAACATATTTTTTCCAAATGTCTCAACCAATTTTTCTTTT
>CAZMTW010000064.1:0-6389 GCA_964569285.1 uncultured Gammaproteobacteria bacterium | reverse complement strand
TTAGCTATTGTTATGCCACTGCTTGCGTGTGTTGCTTTGGCGTATTCACTATTATCTGGTTTGCGAGCAAGTGTTGTGACTGATGTGATTCAGATGGCGCTCATTGTAGGAATTGGTGGAGCGTTGCTACCGTTTACGTGGCATGTTGCTGGCGGATTTTCTGCCATAGCCGCAGGGTTTCACGGCATTGAGAATATTGGAAGCATGCTGGATCCTGGTATTGCATTTTCTTTGGGTATTGTCACATCGATCGGTCTTCTTTCTGGAGTAATCTCAGACCAGCAGTATTGGCAGCGCGCGTTTGCTCTACGAAAGAAAAGTATTGTAAAAGCATTTGTGTTTGGTGCGCTGTTGTTTGGCATTGTACCGCTTGCACTTTCTACATTAGGTTTCATTGCTGCGAATCCTGATATGCAGATTGTGTTGCCAGCAGGTGTAGATATTTCAATGATTGGAGTGCAGGCTGTGGCGCAGCTTCTTCCAGGATGGGCACTGATGCTCTTTGTGATTATGTTGCTTGCAGGGTTGAGTTCTACTCTAGACTCTGGTTTATCGGCAGTTAGTTCATTGTGGGTCACTGATGTTAAAGAAAGCGACGACGCTACAGCTGTTCGGTCCGCACGTTTTGCCATGGTTGGGTTTATGATTCTTGGTTTAGCTATTGCGTATGCGATTATCGCTATTCCGCCACTTGGTTTGTTTCATTTGTGGTGGATATTCAATGCAGTGGCGGCAACTATAGCTGTTCCAACTGTATTGAGTTTGTATTCTAAACGCTTTAATGCGCGCGGAGCTGCGTGGGGGATTGTGTCCGCAATTGTGATTGGCTTGCCTCTCTTTATCTATGCAAACATAAAGGGAGACAATGCATGGATTGTAGGGGTGTCCATATGTATTGTTGTAGTGAGTGCATTCTTCAGTGTAACGTTACAGGAACGAGTCAAGAAAGACGATTAACGTAATTCTTGGTATAATCCGTTTAATGAAGATCCGAGCATTTCTATTTGTTACAATCGCGTCCACGCTAGTTTTTGTATCGCCAGCGTTTGGGTCAACACTGCAGAAAGCGGACTCCTGGGTGTACCAATTGCAGGACGCAGACACTACAGAACTTGCTGCGACGAATTATGATGTGGTTGTTATGGACTACTCTGCTGACGGAACTGATGATGAGGCGTATACAGACGAGCAAATTCAGAGTTTAAAAGATAGTGGTAAAATAGTACTCGCGTACTTTTCAATAGGTGAGGCTGAGGATTATCGGTTCTATTGGGAAGAGGAATGGTCTAATACAGCGCCGTCATGGCTTGGCCAAGAAAATCCTGAGTGGGAAGGTAATTATAAAGTAAAATACTGGGAAACCGGTTGGTGGGACGCAGGATTGGATCCATACCTTACGCGTATAGAGGATGCTGGTTTTGATGGTGTGTATTTGGATATTATTGACGGGTATGAATACTGGGCGAACAACGGTTACACGACCAAGCAATCAGCCAACCGCATGGTGACGCTAATAAAAAAAATTAGAGCCAATCTTGATACGGAGAACAAGTCTATCGTGTGCCCGCAAAATGGAGAGGCGATAATTGATGATGCAGGAAAAAAAGTCCGGGCGCGGTATTGGAAGGCTATTGATTGCATAGGTGTTGAAGATCTGTTTTATCACTCTTCCAAGTCAGACAGAAAGTATCGCAAAAAATTGTTTAGGCGTTTTGCTAAGAAGAAGAAAGTGATATTGAATGTTGAATATATTAAGTCCGCAAAGAATAAGAGCTATTTAAAGCTGGTGAAGAAGCAGGATTTTTCCGTCATTCCATATCGAGCAAAGCCAAATAGAGATCTGGATACGTTCTAAATTCTCTATGTGTTATTTTTAAGACGCAGTTGTTTTCGGCGTACAAGGAGAAGGGCAACGAATAATCCGTTTATACCTTCACGCTTTTAATGGCTTTTTTTAGCACAGTAACAGATTTACGTAATGCAGCTTTTTCTGTTTTGTCGAGCGGAAGTTCCAGCTCTTTTTCAATTCCGCGACTACCCAGAATAGAAGGTGTGCTGACTGCTACACCACCAATGCCGTATTCGCCGTTTAATACAGATGAAACTGGAAATACCTCATGCGTGTTATTTAATATAGCGCGCACCATTTGTGTAACACAAACTGCAATGGCTAAGTTCGTAGAACCTTTCTTCTTAATAATTTCATATACAACATTGCGTACTTTGTCGTGGATTTTATCTAGATCAGCTTTTTTATACCCTGGCATTTTATTGAGAGGTATTGGTCCTATACTAGCAGAACTGAGTGCTGCAAATGAACTGTCCCCGTGCTCTCCTAAAATATATGCGTGCACATTATGAGCATTCACTTTAAAATGTTTTGCAATGTATGATTTGTATCGAGCTGTGTCGAGCATAGTGCCAGAACCAATCACGCGATGAGCTGGAAAGCCAGAAAACTTTTTAGCAAAAAATGTGAGGACATCTACGGGATTAGATACAACGACAAGAATCGCATTAGGCGCATTTCGTTTAACGTCATTAACAATTGATTTCATTATGCTGACATTTTTAGCCAACAAGTCGAGACGAGTTTCTCCTGGAGTTTGATGTGCGCCAGCAGTAATGATAACTATGTCTGAGCCTTTAATATCTTTATAATTTTTGGAGGCCTTGAATTCGGTATACGGTAAAAAAGCGTTACCGTGTTCGATATCCATAATTTCACCCTTGGCTTTAGAGAGTTTCCTGTCTAGTAATACGACTTCATCGGGCGTACCATCCATCGCTATTGCGAATGCGGTTGCAGTACCGACATTTCCGGCACCAATAATTGAAATTTTTCCAGGCATAATGGGTTAATGAGATATAAAATGACTATGCTAGAAGTATAGCACAGGATTGTTTTGCCTGAATGTTTTAGATTTGGCTTGATGAGGCACCTCTCTTAGTGTTTACGCAAGAGCAAGTGTATATCATTCGAATTCATCTCATGAGTACAATGCTTTATTTTTTAACGTAGTGTTGTATACTAAAGGTAATTAAATGGAGGAAAATATTAAACACAAACAATATGAATAGTGTTACCGTATCTAAAACATTTTTAGTGATAGTGGTTTCATTAGTACTAACCGCAGTATTTGGTGCCACCATGGTATTCGCAGCAGATGATTTTGGTGGTCCATTTGATGATGGAGAAGGTGACCAAAATCAAAGTAGTGATGAAGCAGTAGATAGTTCTGCTACCTCTTCGGTAGAAGTACTTGGCCCCTATGGCGGAAATACATGGGATATTGCTATTGATGCTGAAAATAACATGATGTATGTGACAGCAAAAGATTCGCCAAATGGTGTGTATCGATCAGAAGATGGTGGTGAAACATGGCTTGGTTTGACTGGTGTTGATTATGGTGGAGGAGTAGGTGTAGAAGTAGATTCAGCCACTGGTACAGTGTTTGCACTTTTTAGTAACGGTTTATATCGTAGTACTGATTTAGGTGAGACCTACACAAAAATTTCTCAACAATATGGTGGCGCAATTGTCTATGCAAACGGTGTATTAATGATGGCTGATACCGAAAGCCCCGGTACAATCTTTGTGAGCGATGACAATGGTGATACGTTTGATAGCTCTGTTATGTCCTTGGATTTATATTCAATTTTATGGATGAACTCATCACCTACAGAAGGTGAATTTTATGTGATTGGTTATGACTCCGATGATCTTACACATCTTTATGTGACTTCAGATAATGGTATATCATGGGACGATGTAGCTATTCCTGCCATCGTCGATAATTCATGGGGTTCCCAGTTAGGTGTTGATCCAACAGATGCCCAGCACCTTGTATTGAGTGGAAGTTACGATGGAACAAGTTATCAAAGTCTTGACGGTGGCCATTCATGGGTTGAGATTTCGCCTCAAGGTCAATCAGTTGCATTTGATAGTACTGGGCGCCTCTTTTTAGGAGGTCAATATACCGATGATCAAGGTGATAATTGGGTGTCATTGGGTCGAGATGAAAATGACAATAATACGGCTATTGGTGGGCATGCATTGATTATCGATCCTGCAAATGATGATGTATTGTATGGTGATGGTATGCCAGGCATGAGCAAGAGTATTGACGGAGGTGTTACTTGGACGGATATTAACCAAGGTATTGCCGCTGTTACTATTACAGATATTAGTCAGGCTGATAATAAAGATATTGTATGGGCTGCTGCGTATAATGGTGTAGCAAAAACAGAAAACTTTACTGATGCCGTACCAGTTTGGGAATTCCCTATTCTTCCAGATCCATCGACCGCTATTTGGACTCAGCCAGATAATCCAGATGTCGTGGTGGTGGGAGAGCTTGGTGCAATGAAACGATCTGAAGATGGTGGTGTTACTTGGTCAAGTAATGTAGTAGAAGGCGTAATGAGTTCTAGCTATAATGTGAATCAATTGATTGTAGATGTTGATGATGCAAATACCTTGTATGCAGCAGTGGGAAATGGTCAGCCAAGTAACGCAAAAACAGGAATGGTGCTTAAGAGTACTGATCTTGGATTAACTTGGACAGACATGGAGATTACTGGCAATGCTTCTGGTCAGACTATTGCTCAAGCAAGTAATGGTGATTTATATGTAGGATTGGGTGCAGAAGGAGGCACTGATTATGTCGCTGGTATCTACAAATATAGCGAAGAGGCTTGGGCGTTTTTAACCAATAGCCCCGATGAAGAGATTGTACATGTTGCTGTTGATCCGCAGGATGATAATGTCGTGTACGCTGTTGCAAGTATTGCATATGGTAATAATAACACCGGTAAATTTGGGTTTTATAAATCTGAAGATGCAGGAGATACATGGACAAAGATTACCGATGGTTTTGATGGTATGACTGAATATAATAGTCTTGCAATTCAGGAATCAACTACCCCGGCCACATTGTACCTAGGCGGTGTTAATTATTCTGGTCAAGGAGTACTGTACAAATCAAGTGATAATGGTGATTCATGGAATGTACAGTATACGGGTCTTAAAGAAGAGACATTCTACACCATGATCTTTGATGGGATCACTGTCGGAAGTAGCCGTGGATTGTTTGATATTAAGTCGAAGGCAAAAGCAACATTGAAATTAGCAAAAAAGAAAATCAAAAAAGGAAAAAAAGTGAAGTTAACTGTTACATTAAAAGATGCAGTGACGAGTAAGTTGTTAATGAGGAAAAAAGTGATTTTACAGAAAAAAGTAAAATCAAAGTATAAGAAGGTGACTTCAAAAAAAACCACAAAAAAAGGTAAGGCAACGTTTACATTGAGTTCAAAGAAAGCTGGTAAACAAAAATATAGAATTCGATGGAATCCTAGCCTAAGCGATCAAGAAGAATATACTTCATTGATCTCTAGTATCAAAACATTGACCGTTAGGAAATAAGTTACTATAAAAACCTGACCATAGTGGTCAGGTTTTTTGATACCTCTTGCATTAAGCTACAATAGCTTTTTGTATGATGCGGGAGTGACGGGACTCGAACCCGCGACCTTCTGCGTGACAGGCAGACGCTCTAACCAGCTGAGCTACACCCCCAAAAGGGGATTACATTCTATTGTGGGTGTGTCGCACGCGACCTGTCCGATGTCACGTCGGACCGCTCTAACCAGCTGAGCTACACCCCAAATGGGTAACAGAAGAGAGTGTACACTATCTTTTTACTGGTGTCTAGGGTTTTACTATTGACAAAACGCGTTTTTTGCTGTATACTCTTATGTTTTCAACTAACACGTTCATCAACAGTTGAAGGTTGAAAAAAGGTATAAAATGTGTTAGAATATTATAGACTACTACTATTACTATAATGGCTAAGAAAAAGGGATTTGGAAGAATGGGTACTGATCCAGGGGCTAAAGGTTCTGCTCTTTCTCTTGAGAGTGTTCAAGCAAATACTTTGGCATCTGCGGAACGTATAAAGGAGCTTCGTGAAGCGGAAGAGAAGAGAAGCCATGGCGGTGTTCCTAATGAACCAAAGAAAGAGTTGTTATCTGAAAAAGATAGATTTATTTCTTATGCCGTTATAGCTAAAGTGTATGGACCTGAACTAGAGACAATGGTAAAAAAGATTGTTGCAGCACATGCAATGAATCATGCTGATGCGCTTCGAAAAATGAATGCAATAGGAATGACATTGGCAGCTGCTGCAAAAAAAGTTCCAAAAAGACATGAAAAGAAAAGACAAGTCAATCTTCAGGCACTCGGTTTAGTATCGGGCAGTCCTGAACTTGATCCTGCTAAAGTTCTGGCATTTGTTGCAGATAAGATAGGAATAGAAGTGGCTTCAGCTGATGGAGTAATTGAGCCTGTCGTAGATACTGTACCTGAGCCTGCGCCCTCTACTGCAGTT
>CAZMTW010000063.1:0-6593 GCA_964569285.1 uncultured Gammaproteobacteria bacterium | reverse complement strand
CTGCAAGAAAAATTACGTATTCGTAAAGACCTTACACGATTTTTAATCGTGAAGAAGAAGGTGAAAACAGCAGAGGAACTTGTAGAAGAACAACGCGTCAGAGAAAAAATTGCTGTTCGAAAGCAAGTACAAAAACAAGAAGCGTTCATTGAAGCAGAAAAAGTAGACACCGCAAAACGAAAAGCAGCAGAAGCAAAGAACGTTGTGCCCGCGGTTGAAACACCGGTCCTTGCATCAGCAACAGCAACAGCAGAGACAACACCAGCGACTGTAGAAGAGAAAACAGTAGACGCTGTTCCTGTTGTCGAAGAGCCAGCAAAACCTGTAAAAACTTTAGAAGATATCGATGCGGAGATCGAAAAACTCCTCAGCGATGATTTAGCACTCTAACGACCAACGTATATGGATCTCAACAAAGTAATGATCATCGGTCGTCTTACACGCGACCCCGAGGTAAAAACAATTCCATCTGGGCAATCTGTTGCAACATTTAGTGTTGCGACTGGACGACAGTGGACCGACAAACAAAGCGGAGAAAAGAAATCGCAAACAGAGTTTCACAATGTCGTTGCATGGCGTCGGCTTGCAGAAATCGCAGGTGAGTATCTTAAAAAAGGACGACAAGTCTACATTGAGGGTCACTTACAAACACGATCATGGGATGATCCATCTGGAACCAAAAAGTACCGAACAGAGATCGTTGCAGATAATTTGATCATGCTTGGTGGTAAAGGCGACAATGCAGGAGGTGGAGCGCCATCCGCAGCACCTTCACTATCAGAAGGCGACAATCTTCCTCCAACACCAGAACCATCAGGAGGAGAGGAGACCATCTCAGTAGAAGATATTCCATTTTAAATCACAGAACTATGAAGAAGAAGCCAAAACAACGTGAGAAGTTCTGCTATTTCTGCGTGCACAATATTCATGATATCGATTACAAGCACACAGACATTTTGCAGAAGTTCACTTCCAACTATCAAAAAATTCTTGGACGAAAACGAATGGGCGCATGCGCTCGTCATCAACGTCAATTAGGAACAGCGGTTAAGCGCGCTCGTTTCATGGCATTGATCCCATACAAGAACAGTCAACAATAGGCTCATGTATTCGATGAATGACTTAAAGGTGGGTACATCAATTACTCACGAAGGAGCGCCGTTTGTTGTCGTGAGGGCCGAACATTCAAAACAGGCCCGAGCCGCAGCAGTTCTCCGGACAAAAATAAAGAATTTGATCACTGGTCAAATGTTAGAAGTAACATTTCAAGGAGGAGATTCTGTTCAACCTGCAGACCTCGACCGAAAGCAGGCAAACTTTCAATACACTGATGGTGATGAATATACGTTCATGGATAACACATCCTATGAACAGTTCTATTTATCAAAAGATGCGGTTGGAACAGTTAGTGATTTCATTAAAGAAGGTGAAGATGTGGATGTGATGTATTTTCAGGACAAACCAGTGACCGTCGTTGTGCCACCAAAAGTGGTTTTGGAAGTCACAGAAGCTCCCCCAGGTGTGAAAGGAGATTCTGCAGCGAACGTAACCAAGAAGGTGAAACTTGAAACCGGTTATGAAGTAAATGTACCACTCTTTATAGAGCAGGGTGAAAAGATTCGCATCAACACAGACACAGGGGAATACGTGGAACGAGCAAACTAAACAAGATATGAAAAAAAGCACCGCGTACAAGCGGTGTTTTTTTGTTCTAAAAAAAGACCGGAGCACCCGCAGGTCTCCGGTTGATTCCTCGTGCTCGTCGACGCCGCTGTCAGTTCGAGTTCTGCAGGCGCAGAACAAGAACGGCGAGGATTAGGAATACTGGAATTCCGACGAGGACGATCACTCGCATCGGCTTTCCAGACTTGATCCAGTCCATGATCCACACTCGGGGTGGAATCTGGTGCTGAGGCAGGATGAACCATTCACCTTCCCGTCCGTTGATGATCCGAGGATCACCCTCGTTGTAGCTGTGTACCATCCATCCCGGGATGGGCCAGAACAGGAATGCCAGCACATAGTACTGGACCGTGAAGAACGGCGAGCAGGTGCGCCAGAAGCTCCAGCGCTGCTTCATCTCCATCATCACCCACCACGCGTGCTTGGTCAGGACGACGCAGCCCATGACCGGCCAGGAGATGATGATTCCCAAGCGCACGACATCGTCGAGGTAGGCCCAGTACACCGCCATCATCATGATTCCTCCCATCACGATGAGCATGAACAGGCCTTCGAGCACGGCGCTCTTCGTGATCATCCAGTCAGTGCGATCTTCCATCTCAAGAACCTCCCTACACGATCGTAATGATCGCGGACGCCATGATTTTATTGGTATTCACTCACTCTGTCAAGAATATGATATACTAATGCAGATATGAAACATACAAAAATAGTTGCCACTATTGGCCCATCATCTCAGTCAAAAACCACCTTAGAGCAGATGATTGCTGCAGGAATGAATGTGGCTCGTTTAAATTTTTCTCATGGATCATACAAGGATCATGCAGTACTCGTTTCCACTATTCGAGAAGCTTCAACAATTGCTGGGCATCCAGTCGCTGTGTTACAAGATTTGCAAGGACCACGTATTCGCGTTGGTGAAGTACCAGAACAAGGAATTGTCATAACAAAAGGGGACCGCGTCGTACTCATATCTCAAAAAGAATTTAATGCATATGGGCAGACTGAGTATATTCCAGTGCCCATCCAGTTTGAGCAACTACATCAGTCGGTAAAAAAAGGAGGAAGCATTTTAATCCAGGACGGTATCATGGATCTCACCATAGAACGTGTTGTCCAAAAAAAGATTTATTGTCGTGTTATACAAGGTGGCGTCATTTTTTCTCATAAGGGGCTGAACGCACCAGGAACGAGCATTGAAGGAGATGTGATCACCAAAAAAGATAGGGCTGACTTGAAATTTGGAATCAAACAGAAGGTGGATTACGTTGCATTGTCATTTGTAAAAAGTGCAAACGATATCAAGCGACTTCGACGGTTAATCCCAAAAAAGTTAACAATCTGGATTATTGCAAAAATTGAGCGAGCAGAAGCGGTCCAAGCGTTTGATGAAATAGTAGAAGCGTCAGACGGAATCATGATCGCGCGGGGTGATCTTGGGGTAGAACTAGGGGCTGCCGCAGTTCCGCTTCTTCAAAAAGAGATGATCACTAAGTGTTTGCGAGCAGGAAAGCCGGTTATCGTGGCAACACAAATGCTCGAGTCAATGACAGCTTCTCCACGTCCAACACGGGCAGAAGCATCTGACGTAGCAAACGCAATTATTGATCATGCAGACGCAATTATGCTTTCGGCAGAAACCGCAACAGGGGAGTATCCAGTCAAAGCAATCCAAGCGATGTCCGCAATTGCAGAGCAAATAGAACCTTCATCCTACGATGACATCTCAGACGACCTCATTGATCACCGTCGTGAAACAGGACGTCAAGGTATTGCGCATGCGGCGGTAGAACTTGCTGAATCAACTGAAGCAGCTGCAATTGTTGTTTTGTGTCGAAATGGAAACACAGCACCTCTCATAGGACAACTTCGGCCACAACATACAAAATTGATTGTCTTTACCACGCAAGAGCATGTACTCAGAAAGCTTGCATTATTCTGGGGTATCCACGGATTGTTGATAAAAGCGCCAAAGGATAAGACTGCATTTTTACGAACTGTGCGTACTCAATTACGCAAACATAAATTAGTCGCAAAAGGTGAGCATATTGTATTGGTATATGGTTCTGATGGTAAAAAAACCACAGAATTAAAGCGCATCTAGCGCAATCCACAACATTTTTAAACAGGCCTTTAATTATCATACGATATATGATATCCTATGGTTGCTTGTAAATTATTTATTTGAATACTATGGCGAAGAAAGACGAATTTATCCTGTGGTTTAACGAACTCAAAATAGAGGACGTGAATCTAGCTGGTGGAAAAAATGCCTCACTAGGCGAAATGTATCAAAACATGTCGGCAAAAAACGTGAAGGTTCCAAACGGATTTGCATTGACCGCACGTGCATACAATCATTTTATTGATGAAGCCGGTATTCGCGAAGGTATTAAACAGATTTTGAGTGATTTAGACACTTCTGACCTAGATAATTTACAAGAGCGTGGACAAAAGGTACGTCAACTTATTTTAGAAGCAGAATTTCCACAGGAGCTCACAGATGTTGTTGAAAAGGCATACGAACAAATGAACAAGGAGTATGGAGTTGAAGCTGTTGATGTCGCGGTTCGTTCTTCTGCAACTGCAGAGGATTTGCCAGACGCATCGTTCGCTGGTCAACAAGAAACATACTTAAATGTGCAAGGAGCACATGCGGTACTGGAGGCGACAAAAAAATGTATTGCATCCCTGTTTACTGATCGCGCTATATCGTATCGTGAAGATAAAGATTTTGATCACTTCAACATTGCATTGTCAGTTGGTATTCAGAAGATGGTGCGTTCTGACATTGCTGTTTCTGGTGTGATGTTCACACTCGACACGGAGTCTGGTTTTGAAGATGCGGTCATCATCAACAGCTCATGGGGACTGGGAGAAATGGTTGTCCAAGGAAAAGCAGATCCAGATGAGTTTATTGTCTATAAGAATACGTTAAAAGAAGGGGCGTCAGTGAAAGATGGTGGGTTTGAGTTTAAATATAAACCCATTATTGGTAGAAAGATTGGTCAAAAGCAGATTAAGATGGTGTATACCGAGGATGGCGAAGTGTCATCGCATGGTCCTGTAAAAGAAGTGCCTGTTGAGATAGAAGAGCAGAGGAAGTATACACTAACCAATGACGAAGTATTGAAATTAGCATATTGGGCATGCCTCATCGAAGAGCACTATAAGCGACCAATGGATATTGAATGGGCTAAAGATGGTCAGACCAATGAGCTCTTTATTGTCCAGGCGCGACCAGAAACAGTGCAATCTCAGTCCAATAGAAAAATGCTTGAGGAATACGTGATCGAAGAAAAGGGAGAGAAGGTGTTAGAAGGTGTTGCTGTAGGTTCCCGAATTGGAATTGGGAAGGTGAATATTATGAAGAGCACCGAAGAAATGGACCAGTTTAAAGAAGGTGATGTATTAGTCACTGAGATCACTGATCCAGATTGGGAGCCAATTATGAAAATGGCTTCTGCTATTGTCACTAATTCAGGTGGACGTACTTCGCATGCGGCTATTGTTTCCCGAGAACTTGGAATTCCGGCTATTGTGGCTACGGGCACAGCGACCAGTACATTGACAGAGGGTAGCATGATCACTATTTCGTGTGCAGAAGGAGAAACTGGATTTGTGTATGAAGGTGAAGCAAAGTTTAGCGTGGAGACAACCGATCTTTCAGAAATGGATCCTCCAAAAACAAAGATGATGATGATTGTAGCAGATACATCACGTGTATTTGGGTTTTCGCAAATCCCAAACCAAGGCGTTGGATTGGCGCGTGAAGAGTTGATTATTTTGAACCACATTGGTATTCATCCGCTTGCGCTGATGAACTTTGATACACTCGAAGACAAAGAAGTGAAAGCAAAGATTGAGGAGATGACTCCAGGATATGAGAACAAGACAGACTTCTTTGTAGATAAATTAGCAGAAGGTGTTGGAAAGATTGTAGCTGCATTTGCTCCGCATGATGTGATTGTTCGTATGTCAGACTTTAAGTCGAATGAGTATGCTGGTCTTGTTGGTGGTACTCTGTTTGAACCGCATGAAGAAAATCCAATGATTGGATGGCGAGGAGCTTCGCGATACTATTCAGAAGAATATAAAGATGCATTTGTGTTGGAGTGCATTGCATTGAAGCGAGTACGCGAAGAAATGGGCCTCACTAATATGAAAGCCATGATTCCATTTTGTCGCACTCCAGAAGAAGGTCGCAAAGTGATAGCTATCATGAAAGAGAATGGTCTTGAGCAAGGCAAGAACGGATTTGAGGTATACGTTATGTGTGAGTTGCCTTCAAATGTTCTGCTTGCCGAGGAGTTTGCCGAAATCTTTGATGGTTTCTCAATTGGTTCAAACGATCTCACACAACTGACTCTTGGCCTCGATCGCGACTCTGGTTTGGTATCTCATTTGTATGACGAACGAAACCCTGCAGTGAAGGAGATGATCTCCCGTGCTATTCGCGTGTGTAAGGAGAAGGGGATTAAGATTGGTATTTGTGGTCAAGCACCTTCTGACTTTCCTGAGATTGCAGAATTCCTCGTAGACGAAGGCATTGACTCGATTTCTCTCAACGCGGACACCGTGGTTAAAACATCACTTCATGTTTCTGACTACGAAAAGAAAATAGGAAAATAAGAAGAATAAGTGAAGACGGACCCATCGCGGGTCCGTTTTTGTATTACAGAGACAGGACGCCTTGAAATAATACGGAAGAACAAGTAGACTGTATCAGCACTATATGGTGAGGTGGCCGAGTGGTCGAAGGTGCTCGCTTGGAAAGCGTGTGTAGCGTAAGCTACCAAGGGTTCGAACCCCTTCCTCACCGCCAATTTTCACTTTTTGTGAAATCGTAAGAAATAGCCTCGGCGCAAAGCGCCTCGGCATGGTATTTTTCCGCAATTTTGAAGGCATTT
>CAZMTW010000062.1:0-6639 GCA_964569285.1 uncultured Gammaproteobacteria bacterium | reverse complement strand
AAAATACTCACCACATAATTTATTTACGTCGACCACGGATTTGTATCAATCCATTGTTGATCATGGATGGGCAGATGAAGATCCGCTTGAATATCAGGAGTGGAATTTTGTAGATCCGCTTGAACAGACCGGGGAATCAGTTGGTACGCATCGAGTGTCTATTTTCTTTGGTGGCGCATACAATGTTGATTACAATTATAATGAGGAACAGAAGTATTATGAACGGTCAAATGGAAATGTTCTTCAGCATGATGCTGTAAATGATGAGGTTATTTCGGCGCGAAATGTTATTCTTCAACATGTTGGAGAAGGGCAGTACATTGAAGGGAAGGGACGTGTGAATTGGCCGGTCACTGGTACTGGAACTGTTGAAATATTTCATGATGGTCAAAAGTTCGAAGGATTATGGCGCAAGAATAGCAGGGAAGAGCGAACGGAGTTTATTGATCCTGACGGAAATTTGATTCCGTTAGCCCGTGGAAATAGTTGGATTTCTATTGTGCCAGATCATATTACTATCGAGGAAGAATAGACTGCCGTTTATGTTAGAATTATATCAATTTGAAAGTTGTCCCTATTGTGCGAAGGTGCGTGCAAAATTGACTGAACTTGAAATTGATTATATTGCGCGTAGTGCACCTCCTGGCTCGAAGCAGAGAGAAACATTGCAAGAGCTTGGTGGCCAGCAACAAGTTCCATTTTTGGTAGATCCTGAAATGGGAGAGTCACTGTATGAGTCGGACGATATTATTGCGTATTTAGAAGAGCATTATAGTAACAAGTAGTACTATGAAACATTTTCTTGCAGCCTTACTCGTTTTTCTCATTGTTCTTATTATTCCGTCTTCAATTGTTGTCCTCCGCATCAGCAATTATGTGTTACAACCAGAACCACTATTACATGCACTGGATAGTACAGGTGCGTATGAGAAGTTATCTACTGCTTTGGTTGATATGGTCTTTACCGAGGATACGCTTGTGGAAATGGATATTCCTGGAGTTGATGCTGAAACAGTATCGGGGGCAGCACGTGATGCTTTTTCCGCAGAGTGGACGAAACAGACACTTGAAAGTGTTATTGGACAAGTGTATGTGTTAGTACGTGAACCGGAAGTGCAGGTAGTAGATGTCGAGCTTGTTTTGCCTATACAGGAACCGAAGAGAGTATTATTGGAGAAGGTTCAGGAACAGACTGGAACTGAGTTGCCTGTAGAAATAGTAGATAGTATTCCGGATGAGATTAATCTTGTAAAACTTGCATTGAGTTCTGAGAAGGATACGTCAGAAGGCGATACAGAAAAAGATCGTATGGAGCTGGGTGAGGAAGAAGGCGAATTTGATTTGTTGAATATGAGCGGAGCCTATACAGATGAGGAATTGGAACAATTATCAGATTTCGATGACATATTGGAGGATGTGAAGGCGTATATGTATGTGGCTCAAATCGCATTATGGATGTTGATAGCGTTTTCAGTGTTGCTAATCGGTGCGATTGCTCTCTTATTTATGAAGAATCGTGTGGCTCAATTGGCATGGAGTGGAGTAGCTTTTGTGCTTCCTGGCTTGTTTCTATTTTTTATCTGGTTAAATATATTTATACAGTTAAAGGGAAATGCTCAAGCTATAATAAGAGAGAGTGTATCGGAAGTACCTCAAGTGTTTGCTGATATTCTCGTTTCTTTATCTGTTGAATTTGTTTCAAGTATGTATGGCTGGTTCTTATGGGCAGGATTGATCATGGTTGTTATTGGAGTGGCATGTATTGGACTATCGTTTCAGCAAAAGTCCTCATCCTCTAGATAGATATGAAACTTTCAGATTATAGAAAATATAGGTTATTGGAGATGTTTCCAGCCACCTTAGTATGGGTAACACTGATTTTGGTTGTTACCCTTTCGTTTGTGAAGCCGGTGTTTATGATCTATGTTGCTATTGTTTTCGATTTGTATTGGTTGATGCGTGTCTGGTATTTTTTAATCTACCTCGTATCTTCGTGGCGCCACTTTAAACGTGAGACCAGCATTGATTGGATGGAGAAGGTGCATGAACATGAAAATTGGAAGGATATTCATCATCTTATTTTTCTGCCGACGGTTGACGAGGACATTGATGTGTTGCGACATACATTTGACGGATTAAAGGCGTCGTCGTTTCCAACGCAGCACATGGTTGTCGTACTTGCCGGTGAAGAACGCCAAGTTGAATTGTTTCGAAAGAATGCTGAAATCATCAAGGAGGAGTATGGTGAAATTTTCTATGATTTGCTCGTGACTGTGCATCCTCAAGATATACCGGGAGAAGTTGCAGCAAAGAGTGCAAATTTGCATTGGGCTGGACGTCGTGCACTTGATTATGTTGATGAGAAAGGTTGGCCGTACGATAAAGTTGTGGTTTCTGCCTTTGATATTGATACGTATGTACACAAAGAATATTTTTCCTATTTAACTAATGCATATTTGAATCATCCGCGTCCAACGCGATCCAGTTTTCAGCCGTTGGCGTTGTACAATAATAATATTTGGGAATCACCGTCATTTGCACGCGTGGTTGCGAATTCAACAACGTTTTGGTTAATGGCAGAACTTGCGCGACCAAAACCATTGTGGACTTTTTCTTCGCATAGCATGAGTCTTACTGCATTAGTTGATGTAGGGTTTTGGCAAAATGATGTTATCACGGAGGACTCTCGTATTTTCTTGCAGTGTTTTATTCACTATGATGGTGATTATGAGGTGACATCTATGTATATTCCAGTTTCAATGGATACAGCTCATGCAGGTACGATTTGGCAGACCATGAAGAATTTATACAAGCAACAACGTCGTTGGGCATGGGGTATAGAGCATTTCCCATATATGGTGTGGCATTTCTGGAATACCAAACTCGGCAAGAAAAAGTGGCATCTCATTTTTAATCTCTCAGAGGGTATGTATTCTTGGTCGACCGCGCCACTGTTGATTTTGATACTAGGATATTTACCGTTGTGGGCAGCAGGTGATGTTGAAAAGTCGACAGTTATTGCACAAAATGCGCCTTTTGTATTGCAATGGTTGATGAGTATTGCGATGATTGGTATATTTGCTTCTGCTATTTTGAACGTTCTGCTGCTGCCGAGTGATGTTCCGGGCAATAAATATCTTAAGCTTTCAGTTGCGTTGCTCCAGTGGATACTACTTCCAATTACGTTGATTTTCTTTGGTTCTATTCCGGCGATTGATGCTCAAACCCGTTTGTTTTTTGGAAAATATCTTGGTTTTTATACTGCAAAGAAAGTAAGAAAAAAGGTCACTTAGCGTGGCGGTAACGGACATTGTGGGTAGCCACGTGTAAAGGATGTAAAATCCATTTTGTTTTTACCTGCAGGTTGAACGTAGATAATTTGAAGTGTTCCGTTTGACGTAATAGTTGTTTCAATAATCTTTACTCTTGTGTCGTTGCAATAGGTATATGCACCCGGCCATGGTGTGTATGCTCGTACAAGGCGATCAATTTCAATTGGACTTTGGTTCCAGTTGATTTCACCATCCTCCTTTTTAATCAGAGTGCAGTACGTAGCGCGTGATTCGTCTTGCTCCTCTGGTTCGATATCGCCATTGAGGTATTGGGGTAATGCGCGTTGCAATAACTTGGGACTTTCTGCTTGTAATGTATCGTGAAGTGTTTCTGCTGTTTCTTTGTTGGTAATTGGTACCGTTACAGTCGCAAGTATTGGTCCTGTGTCCATTCCAACACCCATTTTCATGAGAGTGATTCCTGTTTCAGTACAACCGTCTCGGATTGCGGACTGGATAGGAGATGCGCCACGAAGTAGAGGGAGTAGGGAAGTGTGAATATTGAGTGAGCCCATTCTTGGAATAGCGAGAACTGATCCTGGGATGATGTGTCCGTATGCAAAAACAATAGCTACATCTGGAGCGAGTGTACGAATCGTATCCGCAAATGCTGTACCGTCTGGAGTTTTTTGGCTAACACTTGTTGGTTGAAGAACTGGGATGTTGTTAGCTTCTGCAAATTGTTTTACTGGGGATGCTTGTATAGATTTGCCTCTGCCAGCTGGTTTATCTGGTTGTGTAACACAAGCAACGACACTGTAGTTGGAAAATAAAAAATTTAATGTCGGCACAGAAATTTCGGGAGTGCCGTAGAATAGCATCTTTGTTGTAGATAGGTCTGTTTTCATTGTGACTCAGCTGGATCGTGAGTTGTGAGGTGTGGCGACTTATCAATAAAGAGTGTTGCATCTAGATGATCAAGTTCATGCTGTAGGATTTGTGCTAGCATACCTTTCGCTTTAATATCTGCCTTTGACCCGTCACGTAGGAATCCTTTTATACGAACTTTTGCTGGACGTTCTACCGGACCTGTAACACCAGGGACAGATAAACAACCTTGATCGAGTTCAAACATTTTTTTGGAAGTGCCGGCAAGTCGGGGGTTAATAAGTACTAGATGATCTCCGTTTTCTGTATATTCTTTTGATACCACAAATGCCCGAATAGGTCGGCCTACTTGCGTGGCTGCAATTCCAATTCCATTTGCAAGAATCATTGATTCAATCATCTCATCATAAAATGTCTGCATTTCATCTGAGGCAATCTTGTCTGCGGGCACGGCTGTAGAAATTTCTCGGATGCACGCGTCTGTATTGAGGATGTGTATGCGTAGTGACATAGTGTTGGTAATACCACAATTAGTGGCGTGGGTCAATCATTCTTCTCGATCAACAACAATTGATGAGGGCAAAGTGGTTGGAATGGATTCAACAATTTCCACTTTCTTTGAATTCGTGTCAATCAGCGTATATCGATCTTTGAACGGAGGTAATCCCATCATCATTCTAATAGTCAGTTCATCCGTAATAAATGCATTGTAATTACCTTCAACCGCAGCACGTATGACCGGATGATGAGGTGCATGTGTTTGTACAATATTTGTGATACCCGATCCAAGGACCTTGAACAGAAATTGAAATGTACGTTCATGTGCTCGAAAGTGTGGGTACGTCAATTGATGATCAATAGATACTATTCCAATAAGATCAAAAAGTGACATTGGAGTAAGGCGAAATATTTTCTCAGTAGCAACAATGATGTCAGCATCGGCAATGCGTTGCTCTATGTTGTCTAAATCTTGTTCCCGGTCAACACGGAGTATTTTTTTATGTTGAAACGCAGTATGAAGTTCTTCTTCAAGAGCTTTTGTTCCCTTTCGAGTACGACGAATATTCGATCCC
This sequence comes from uncultured Gammaproteobacteria bacterium, assembly GCA_964569285.1. Classification (GTDB taxonomy): domain Bacteria; phylum Patescibacteriota; class Patescibacteriia; order UBA9570; family XYC2-FULL-38-9; genus CAZMTW01. Next base: position 1,406 of record CAZMTW010000062.1, on the reverse strand, counting down.
TTGCATGAAGAGCACGAGGTAGCACCTGATGCAAGTAGCGTTGCGCAGTCAGTACATAATGACGTTCCAAATTCGCCTGTCCGGTTGAACAGAAGGAGTGTTTTTTTTGCATTCGCTGTTCGCTTGAGGAGTTCAGAAGAAAACCAGGAATAATTATTACCGAGTTTTTCTGTCTCCATATCAATAAGAGTGGAGTTATCTCGATTCCATGGACGTTGTTTATCAAGCCATTCATAGCCATCATCCTGCGCGTGTTGGTACGTGTATGCAGTAGGTGCATGGCTTGCGAGTATGATTGTCGACTGAGTCGTCTTAGGCGCAAGTGCGCGGGCTTGTAGAAGAACTGATCGTGTGTGATATCGTGGATTCAAATCATATTGTTTGTGACTTTTTGACTCTTCTTGATCGAGTATGATTGTTGGACATAAGTGCAGAATTAATAGAGCGGTTTTTCTGGTTGCCACAACAACAATTTGATCAGTTTCTTCAGTAAGAGTTTTTTTAATCGATGCAATTGTTGAAGGCGCTGGGTTGCTCTCGATGAGAAGATATCGAGAGATAGAGAGGGCTGAGATAAGCCTAGATGCCTCGCTGTGCTCGGGAATGATAATAAGCACATGATTGCTCGTTTCAGAAGCAATACTGCTGTAGAGCGGTCCTCTGTCGTCCATGTGTGAGTAGTGAATAACATGCACGTGCCCTTTTTTTATGTGTATTGGTTTTGATTCAACAGTACCTTGTGATAACTGAATGTTTAAGGGAATGGTCCGAGGTCGTTGTAGGTATTCTTCTTGAAATAACTTGAACGAATGGGGGAGCGAGACACAATAGTACGCTGCAAACCATTCTAGTAGTGCCATGCGTTCTGCTGTCTTCCAGGATGTATCTGGTACAACTGTTGAGATCGATTTAAGACGTTGTGCATTTGATGTCGCTTTGATTTTTCGTACTATGCCCAGTAGTGTCGAAGATCGAAAGGGGATGAGTACAAGCGATCCTTCTGTAACTGTACAATCCTCTGGTATAGCATAATCAAAATAATCCTTGCCACGGATGGTTTTTCTATACGGAATGACTTCTGCGATCATCGCTAGCGTAATTGAAACTCAACAACAATCTGACCCGCATCATATAGTTGTTCGTAGCTTACTACTTCTGTCGTGACTGTATATGTTGCAAGCGTGCTCAATAGAATGAGCAGAGGTGCCATAACATCAGCTTTGCTTGCAAGACGGATAGCTGGTTGGATGTGTTCAATATCTAGTGGAGTGTTACCGCGTAGTGAAGTCATCACGGTCGAGTCAAAAGTGCGGTCATGGTCCTTTTCAATGGCAAGATGTCCAGTTGCAATAAGTGCGATTCTTTTATTTGATTTGTTTATTTCATGCTGCAGAAACGTACCGAAT
>CAZMTW010000061.1:0-6873 GCA_964569285.1 uncultured Gammaproteobacteria bacterium | reverse complement strand
TTTTACCTGTATCAATTATTTTATGCAAAAGGTTTGGTTTGTTGAATATTTTAGCGCGTCGAGTAGAGCGTATTCAGGAGGATCAATCCAAGCCGGATGCACGTTTATCATCTGCGGCTGCTGCGTGGCATTTATAAGAAGAGGTTGCAGTGCCACAAATTATTACGCTTTCGAATCCATTTGCATCTGATGCAGAAAATTTGGCGTATTGGACACCTCGATATGCGGTGGAGATTCAACGAACAGAAAGTTCGAAAAAGGTTGACTTGATGTCATTGAGTGCTTCGCGGACAGAAGCAATGATTTCTGATCTTCGTAGTGTGTATACTGTTGGTATGGATTCTGTGGCGCCCCCGGAGAAGGGGTCGTTTGTGGCTGCATGTGGTTCTTTGGCGAATTGGTTAAATGAACAACTACCTCACTACCGTGGAGCGGATATTGGTGCATTGGCTCGATATAATTTTTCTTGGGAAAATCAAAAAGTTCGTGACAAAGTGTTTGAAGATTTAGATACGATTAAACATGAAAACCCACGTTTTTTTGCAGAGTTTATGGGTGTAAATCCTCGCTCTCCACGCGAGTATAGTTCGTATTATGGGTCCTTTTTACATATGGCACTGCATAGCACACAGCAGCAAGTAGAGCGGGTCCGCAGCGCTCAAGCCGACGGAGACGAGGTCACTGACTTTCGTTTGTACACCATGATGAATCAGTTACTCGATATGGATGTACATTTTTCAGCTTCGATTGGTGGTGGTTCATTTACTGAGCAGAATTATGCCGAACTGGCTAAATCAGCACGGCTTCAGCTTGACGAGGAGTTTGGTCCGGTAGATGAACTAACACTCGAGGAAAGGGAGTTACTTTCTTTAGTCGATCCAACAGAGTCTCCGGCGCTTACAGAGGCACGTGAACACGCCGCGCGCATTACAGCGCGAGGGAAAATGGTGGTTCAACTTGGAACACTCATGCTGCCATTTGCGCTTGAAGCGGCGGTGAATACAGACATGCAGCGGTTTCGTGAATCGAGTGCTGAGTCATACGTTGAGAATGTAGAGGATATGATTAAGAATCGTCGGTCGCCTGTGGTGTTGGTGAAATATCTTGCTCAACTTCCTGTAACGGTGTTTCGTGACCCGCAGCTACGTGATGTATTACTTGATGTGTTTCCAGAAGAGTGGGTGAATGATCCTGACGAATTTAAAGAGATGTGCGAGGATCGAAAACCAGAAGTATTTGGTCGTATTTTTGATACCATGCCGTTGATAGAGGTTGATGATGGGAATCCGAGGTTAGGTGTTTTTTTTGATCATCTAAAGGATTCTGAAAAGTATGCCTCTGGATCTTCGTGGATGCTGGAGGGTGATGAGAATTTACGAGTTGGTTTTTATGATGAAGTGTTACGATATCGAGCCGTGTATAAAGAAACTCTTGCGGCCCTTCCTCGTAGTCAGCGCCGTATGCTTGAGCCGTATTTTAATTTTTCAATGCATGAAAAAAATGAATATGGAATTGTTCCTCGTTCCACAACACAGAGGCATATCCGGATCTTTAATGCTGATGAATTTGATGAGATTTATAGGAGAATGAAATCATCGGGAGGTGAACCACACGATTATATGTATTCTTTTTCTTCTGAACCTGTACTGGAGGGTGACATTCCTTTATTCATTGCTCAAGTGCTCGCGTATTATTATGAGGTTGCACATACCGGCGTTAATAGAGCACCACTGCAAATACTTACTGATCGTGCTATAGGTATTATTCAACGTTATGATATTCATGAAGTATTTAAGGCATTAATTGCTCTTCGTGAGTCTGATGCTATATACCAGTTTGGTGTGCAGTTGCTTGAATGTGTACCAAAAGAGGATCGTGCAGAGATTGTTGAACTGATTGGTATTGTCACTGAACGTGATCTCCGTTCTGTTAGTAGACATACGAATATTGGTCGTATTGCATCTACATATCTTCGTAGCATTGGTATGCTCGCAGAAGAAGACATTGATCAGCAACCCCATCATTTTATGGGTATAGTGACTTATGACCATTTTGATCAGGCAGATCAAGAAAAAATCATTCGTTCATGTGTAGGACGAGATGCCGAGGCAACCGTGAGAGTGCTAGGCACAGAGATGTTTGATTTGTTATCAAATAATACAACATCAGAGCGTGGTGGCACGAAACGAGCACAATTTGCTCGAGCGCTCGTACATCTTCCTGCTGGCACACGTTTCTTTTTTAGAGATATGAAAGAATGGCAGAGAATGTTTGGAGAGCATGATATGGGAAACTTTCGTTCGATTGCACAAGGGACTGGTGAGTTTAGAGCAATATTTTCGTATGATGATCCAGCACATTTTGCCGATGAGTTGGAGTCGTATCCAAGTGAGGAGCGGGCGTATCGTCTTGCACAGCATATGGCCTATTATTGGGGTGGCAGATACGCATCTGAACATGATGCAGCCGAAGTATTTGGACCTGGAAAAATACGATTACCTACAGAGTATCTTCAGCTTGTACGCAAATACGGCGTTGGTGCAGTGTTTAAAGAATTACTCACACTTCCGTCTGGCGATGCACAAAGTTCAGTGAATCAGTTCTTAGAGCAGCTTGCTGATACAGGAACCTCGCTTGAGAGAACTCAAATGTCTATGGCACTTCGTAGACATCCGCAAGGTTTTGATGATTTTAATCATCAGATATTCAACTTATCTTTGCATGCATCGGATTTGGATCTTGACGGTCTTTCTATGTCTGTAGATGATCATGTGTTGAGAGATCGATTGCTTTCTATAAATTTTGAACAGGCTCGCAAACAAGTTGTTGCACATGTAGTATCGCGAAACCCTCAGCACGTTATTCCGAGTATGGGATTGGTATTATTGGAAGTTCTTAATTCCGATGGTGATAAGATTAGTCTCGCAAAAACCATGCTTCGATATCCAGAAGGGATTAAACTTGCCTCTGAACACACAGAAGAGTTTTTTGGTGTGCTACCAGATGTTGGGGTTCTAGAGTTACGTGAATTTATTGAATCGCAAACAGATTTGGACAATACTGAACTAATATAATACTATACTGTTACATATATGCAGTTAGAAAAGACATTTTCAAATTATCAATTCTTCACAAATCCAGATTTCGTTGCACCGGAGTATTCTGGTCCACGAACGATTCTTATTAAAGCTGGCTTAACCTTCCCTGACTGGTTCTATCAGTTTTATAAAGGAGCCTCACATTTTGAAGAGCGTTTGTGGTACTACTTGGCATATGTTCAGCAACCAAATACACGATTGATATATATGTTGTCTGAGCCGATTCATCCTGAGGTTGCGCACTATTTCTCTGAGAGTGTGGCGAAATCTGTTGGCAGGAATGCTAGCGAGCTCCTTCAACGTGTTGATTTTTTTGTTCTTGATGATGACAGTGATTTGGCATTTGATGCAAAGTTGCGAAACAATACAGAAAAGATGTCTGAGTTGAAAACTCTTATTACAGATCCATCAACAACCTATATGGATCCGTTTAGCGTGAGCGATGACACGGTGGCGATAACTGAAGAGTTGGGAATTCCATGGTTTGGTAACAAGCCAGAAACATTTATTGCAGATCAAAAATCTGAAGGGCGACGTTTGTTTCGACAGTATGGTATTGTAGTACCCAACGGCGTGGAAGATTGTTATTCTTTTGATGAAGTGTTTACCGCATGGAAAACACTTGGTAGTCCGGTAGTATCTTTCTTACTAAAAAATAACACGGCAGACGGTGGCTTAGGAACTATTCGGATTAACATTGATGAGGAACTGCGTGCTGTAGATGATTTACTGCAAGGACCAGCTCAGTTTACGGAAAAGATGACAGAGCAGTTCACAATTGATCTTATGAAACAGTACGGGGCGGCTTTGGAGCAATTTGTTGAGGCTGAGGAAAAGATATCTCCAAGTATTCAGTACATGATTTGGCCGAACGGTTCTGTAGAATGTATTTCTACGCATGATCAAATTGTCAATGAAAATGGCGAGTATCGTGGTGCAATTTTTCCTGCTGCCGAAATATATCGTCATCGGATGCAAGAGTTGACCACACCACTCATTGAGGCGCTTGCGGCGCAAGGAGTTCGTGAGCGGGTTGCGGTAGATTTTCTTGCTACTCGTGATGGTGCAGATCAGGAATGGGAGTTGAACGGATTGGAATTGAATATTCGTAAGAGTGGTACCACACATCCTATGGAGTGGACACGATTATTGACCGGTGCAATATATGATTCAACGAGTGGTTTGCTGAAAATGGATGACGGAACAGAGGTATATTATTGTGCGAGCGAGTATGGGTATGTTCGTAATGATATTTCTTCCTCAGTGGAACGGTTTTTAGATGCGGCAGCAGATGCTGGTTTGCTATTCGACAATGACACGAAGGAGGGTATTCAGTTTCACCTGCTAACGAATCTTTCTATAGGTAAGGTTGGTTTTACGGCTATCGGGCATACGCCAGAGAGGGCTACAGAGTTCTACAATGCTTTTTTTGAAACACTTGGAGATTCGTCACATAAATAAAATACATATGCATAGAGAACCAAAAAAAGTGACCGTTAAGGATATTGTGTCAGGTGATTCAAAAGAAAGTCGGGAAGCACTGGATCGGTTCGAGTCTGAGCTTCAAAAGGAAATGGTAGGTTTACGGGCAATACAAGAACGTGTCGCTGAAGAATTAAAGGGTGGAGAAGGTGTTTTTGTTGTTGACTCTACATTAGATAATATTACTGGTCGATTACTTGGTGCTGCTACGGAGAGATTTTCAGGTCATGAAAATTTATCGCGTTTAGCTGATATTGTGTTTAATGCGCTGTACGGCGGGAAAATACCGGAGTCATATAAGGAGATTATTGCTGGATGGACAGGACTTGACCCGGAGCGTTTAACAGGAATTGATATTCGGCAACCAGGGTCGTCTCAGGAGTTCGGTGCAGATGCACGGGCTGTTATTTTTTCTGGTTCGCCGGCAAATATTTCACGTATTGGTCAATCGAAGGAATTGCGTCCTGGCATTACCCATGACCAAGTGTATGAACGATCTGCAGGAGTGTGGTCAGAGGCAATTCGTCAGGGGTTGCCAGCTTTTGGTATTTGCTATGGTCATCAAATGATGGCTGCATATAGTGGTGGAACAGTCGCAGAAGTGTCTGGTCGCGCTCAACTTGGTCCTTCTACACAGGAGTTTGGAGTAGGGAGTGATGAGTTCCTTTCTCTTCTTGGTATAACGGACAATCCGCAGGAGTTTGCAGGAAGAATTTCTGCGTTTAGAGTTGATGAAGTTACTCAAGTTAGCGATGATTTTGCTTCATTGGTGTTTGCGTCTACAGATTTTGATTCATCAATGATCTATGGCTTGCTACATAACCCTCAGGGTACTGGTGCTGATCCAGCGCGTATCGATCAAATTTTAAAGGAGGGAGCAGCTGCAGGATTTTCATTACAAGGTCACCCAGAATTACGTCGTGGCTACCGTCAGTTAATTGAATTTGGCGTTGGTAAGAAGTTGGAAGATATTGTGTTATTGCATGAAGATGCAACAAAGGAAACTTCTGCGTCTATGCTGCAAATGATGAGTGCTTTTTTTACACATAAATAATATTGTATTGGCATGTAGCGCGCAGAAGAGTACAATACAGATATGCAAAAGCATCACCCCCACGCAACATTACCATTTAAACTAGCTATGCTCGCTGTGCTTTTTGGCGCAATGGGATGGTTTTTCTGGTTTTTGCAACGATACTCATAATCGAGCTATTGACAGAGCACTTCAGACGTGCTATCATACGTATACTTTCTGATCATAAAGCGATCGATCGCGATCTGAAGAAAGTATGTGGCACTCCTAACGAGGAGTGTTTTTGAATTAATTCATCATCCAAACACTCGAAAAGCTCTTTGAAATATGGTATAATAGATTCTATGGCAAAAAAGAAGGCGTCTGTGGACGAACCAAAAAAGAAGCGTGGCCGACCTCGTAAAGAGGATGTGGAAAAACGCGATATCGAAGAGAAAAAAGAGAAGCGATTTTCTTGGGATGAGGCAGATACGACTCAACGTGGTTTACTGGTTATCTTTTTGTTCGCTGCCGCAGCAATCTCTGTATTAAGCTTTATAGAGTCTGCTGGTGAGGCAGGTGTATGGATTGATCGTGTATTGGGCTGGGGGCTTGGTTGGGGCAGATATGTTGCTCCTGTAATTTTTGTTGGGCTTGGATATGCGTTCCTGCATCCTGATAAATACCAGGTGAAAGTCTTGAATTATATCGGAATTACACTCTTTCTATTGAGTGGGCTTGCGTTATTGCATCTTGCTATTCCATTTGATGATTTTGTTGAAGCGGCAAAAGCAGGGCGAGGTGGTGGTTTTATTGGCATTATTTTATCGTACTTCTTGATTCGTTTTACTGGGATTTGGGTTACGATCATTATCCTTATAGGATTATTTGTGGGATCGTGGTTAATTATGCTGAACACTTCATTGCGTGGTTTGATTAAGGGTATTCGTCGATTTGGATTTCTGGGTGGTGTTGGTTCGTGGTTACGTCAACGTGCTCATGCAAGTGTAAATGGATACAACATTGCTACGGATGATGAAGAAATTAAAGAAGAGGAAGATCTTGAACCGGAAATGTATGAGGTAGATGGATCTGAACAAGATAGCGCATCGGCGTTTTCTTCAAAAGAGCTTGCTGCTTCTCAAAAAATTGATGAAAAAGATTTGGAGCAAACAACATTTGTCCCAAGTAAGAAGCCGCGTCGTATGCCAAAGATAGATTTATCTCTTACGTTGTTGTCTGATAAGAATGAAATACCGACTAGTGGTGACATTGAAGCGA
>CAZMTW010000060.1:0-6935 GCA_964569285.1 uncultured Gammaproteobacteria bacterium | reverse complement strand
GGCTTAGTCAGCACAGTAATCACCGCCACACCAGACAAACTTCGTACACGTCGCTTGGTAAACAAGGTCCAAAGCGCATCATCCCGCTCAACAAGGCCTTCCTGTATCATCTCGCGATACTTTGTTACAATCAAAGAGTTACGAATCATACCAACGCCAAACTCCTTCGCAACATCCCCTTTCACCTTCTTTAACTCAGTCGGTGTCTGAATCTTACGCTCAATCGCTTTATAAATTATTTGCTCTACTGCTTTACTCATATATATGGATCAAGAAACTGCCAAGCAATTACTCACTCAAGTTGAAACCGATTACGACACTATCGCTCAACAATTTGCTGAAAAACGATCCGGCCAATGGTTTATTGTTCAATACCTTGTAGAGCAATATGTACAACCTGGCCAACAAATACTAGACCTTGGTTGCGGCAATGGCAGAGTAGCGGATATTGTCAATGAAATCAAGGGGAACTACGTAGGAATGGATGTATCTTCAGACTTGCTTGCTATAGCGAAACAAAAACACCCGAACGACAATTTTCATGTTGGTACCATGCTCAAAACAGGTTTTGAAGACACCGTGTTCGATGTCGTCTTCCTTTTTGCTAGTTTTCACCATATTCCATCATTACGACTTCGCATTGAAACACTAGAAGAAATCAGTCGCATTACAAAACCTGGTGGGCTCATTATTATGACCAACTGGAATTTGCACCAATGGCGTATGCTCAGACAACGATGGACGACAAATGTGCAACGAATACTACGAATGCACCACCGAGACAAGAATGACCTCCTGATCCCATGGAAAGATCAAACCGGAAAGATCTTAGCAAAACGCTATTATCACGCATTCACAAAAAAAGAGATGAAACGTCTTGCAAAGATCACCAATCTCACCATTCTAGATCAATATCACGAAAGCAACGGTATGCATGTGCCTCGTGGCAAAGGATATAATCTCGTTACCATACTCAAAAAATAGTCTCCGTCAAACGAAGAAAATCTTGATTTAATAGCAACATATTGCTATAATCATTTTGTTTGATTCATAAAAAATATCTAACACTATCCCTATGGAGGCAACAAAACACAAACAAATATGGTTAATGGCCAGTATCGTGGGTACGGTCAGTATTCTGTTCGCATTTTTATCAATAACAGCGAATGCAGCAGAAATTGCACCAGAAGATTTACCTTCATCTGCTTCTCTCGAAGAAGTGGTAGATAATGAAAAACCAATAACCGGTGATGTTGCAGACGATCTCTTTCCAGCAGTTGAAGTCCAAAATCCAACCAAACCAACAGGGGAACTAAACGAAAGCCTCTTCTCGAATAGATTCATTGGAGGTGACTCTGTGATTCTCAGTGAAGATCTGGATCATGATGTGTTTGTTGGAGCCAATGATCTGACTATCGATGCACATTTGGGGAACGACCTCATTGCAGCAGCCAACACCATTACTGTTGACGGAGTAATAGAAGGTTCTGTTCGTTTATTTGCAAACACCGTTATTGTTCAAGGTGTGATCAAAAAAAATGCACTCATTTTTGCAAACACTATCATCATAGAAGATGAAGCACTGATCATGGGAGATACCACTCTTGGTGGTGCTTCTGTAACCGTAAATGGAACAATAGAAAAAACTGCAGAACTATACGGCAACAATGTAATAATCAACGGTCCCATTCGAGGGCAAATCAAAACAGAGGGCAAAAATGTCACTATTGGAGAACACGCAGAATTTTCTGCATCTGTATCGGTCACTGCACCACAGCTGGATATGAGCAGCAAGGCAATCGGGACAACATTTGTTCAACATACAAAACAACTCTCAAAAAAAACATTCGAACCATCACACCGAGCTGACAGACACTCTGATCTCACACAGTGGATCACCTCATTGTTCTTCTTTGGTGCACTCGGTATTTTACTCATTCTGATATGGCCACAATGGATGCAACGAGTTGTGACCGCAATGGAAAAAGAAACAGGACGAACATGGGAGCGTGGTCTTCTCTTCTTCTTTGTTGCACCAATACTACTCTTTGCACTCATATTCACCGTCATCGGCATTCCAATCACACTCATGGGTACGGTTGCGTATATCTTCGCACTATTTTTTGGTCGCATGGTATTTGGCATGTATCTTGGAAAACATCTTGTTCATGCAAAATTCTCAAAAGACAAAAAGAAACAACAAATCGCAGAATATGTCGCAGGATACTTTGTACTCTCAGTTCTGTATAGCCTCCCATGGATTGGTTGGATTATATGCATGCTTGCGTCTATTTGGGGCGTCGGTGCAATAAAGCATGCCATCCTTGCAGACCGCAGCAAACGAAAAAAACGTAAGAAATAATTGATATATGATGAATGTAGACGCAATTGTTAAAGCATACGACATTCGAGGAGTAGTACCAACCGATCTCAATGAGGACATCGCAACACAATTTGGTAAGGCATTTGCAACATTTGTCCACGCTGACACTATTATCATAGGACATGACATGCGTCTTTCATCCCCCTCGCTGTCCAAAGCGTTTGGTGAAGGAGTAACTTCAGTCGGAAAACATGTTCAGCTGGCCGGATTAATTCCAACAGATGCTGCATATTTCGCAGCTGGTAAATATAATCTACCAGTCGTCATGTTTACCGCATCACACAATCCATCAGAATGGAATGGAATGAAATTTACTGATGCTGGCGCAGTTCCAATTGGTAAAGAGTCCGGACTGCTCGACATTAAACGAATTGCTGAAGAGCAAGACTGGACAGAGGCAACAACACCAGGCACAACAACAGAAATTGAAATTGTTGATACCTATGTTGCACATGCGCTGTCTATGATAGACATTAAAAAAGTAAACCCACTGCACATCGCGATTGATACTGGCAACGGAATGGGTGGACTAGTCATGCCACGTGTCTTTGATCAACTTCCATGCACGATCGAGCCTCTCTTTTTTGATCTTGATGGCACCATGCCAAATCACGAACCAAATCCAATTGATCCAAAAAATGTTCAGGACTTGATTGCAAAAGTAAAAGAGAAGAAATGTGATCTTGGAATTGCATTTGATGGAGACGCAGATCGTGCATTCTTCATAGACGAACAGGGTGGTAGAATCTCTGCATCAATCATCACAGCGCTCATTGCAAAAAACGTATTGCAAAAACATCCAGGTGCAACAATCATCTATAATGCGGTATGCAGTCAAATTGTTCCTGAAACTATCGAGGCGCATGGTGGAACAGCAATTATGGAGCGTGTTGGTCACTCCTATATTAAAAAAACAATGAAGGAAACTGGAGCAATTTTTGCTGGCGAGCATTCTGGCCACTACTTCTTCTTGGGCAACTATAGAGCTGACAGTGGATTAATTGCAGCGCTCATTGTCATTGAAATGATTTCAGAAGCGAATAAACCATTATCAGAACTATTGAAGGAATTCGAAAAATACTACGCAATTGAAGAAACAAACTCCACTGTAGAAGACAAAGAAGCCATGATGGAAAAATTAAAAGGAATATATACTGACGCAACCATAAATGAACTTGATGGCGTTACGTTTCACTTTAGTGATTATCAGTTTAATGTGCGACCATCAAATACTGAACCCGTTCTTCGATTAAATCTTGAAGCGTTGTCACCAGAATTACGCGACCAAAAAACAAAAGAAATTCTTTCTATTATTCGCGGTAACAACTAGTATGAAAACAAAACGAGCCGTTATTCTACTCATCCTTGATGGTTGGGGCATTGATGCAGAAAATAAACACAACGCTATTGTCGATGCGGATACACCACATATTGACCAACTCATGCAACAGTATCCACACGGTGCTATTGGCGCTGCCGGACAGTACATTGGACTTGAAGCTGGTCATCAAGGGTCAACCGAAATGGGACATTTGATTATAAGTGCTGGTCGAAACGTATTACTGCCACAAATGCAACTGCGTCACGCAATTGATTCAAATGAAATTCTCAAAAACGACACGTACGTTCATGCTATTCGAAAAGCAAAAAAAGACGGAACACGTTTACATATAATGGGATTATTATCCAATGCAGGTGTACACTCATATGATGAAGTTCTGTACAAGCTACTCGATATTGCAAAAGCAGAAGAGCTCGACAAAGAAAGCGTGTTTATCCATGTATTTGCAGATGGTCGAGACACTCCTCCTACCTCACTCAGCACCCATGTCCGTCGTCTTCAGGAACATATGACAGAAGATCATGTTGGCGTGATTGCAAGTGTCATGGGTCGACGATGGGTTATGGATCGTGATCATCGCTGGGAACGTATTGAAGCAGCGTTTAACATGCTCTCACATTGTGGAGCAAAACGAAGAGCACGTTCAATTGAAGATGCCATTGACCAAGCATACACAGCAAAGGAGACAGACGAATTTATCTCTCCTACTATTATTCATCCAGAAGGATGCTTTATGGATGGAGATGTGGTTATTAATTTCAATTATCGAGTGGATCGGGAGATTGAAATAACACAAGCTCTTATTGAAGAAGATTTTGACCATTTTGATCGTGGCACAAGGGCAAAAATTCATTATGTTGCAACACTACCCTACTATGATGAAATGCCTGCACAATATGCATTTGAGCGGGAGGAACTCAAAATGGAAAACATTCTGCCAGCTGTGCTGAGCGAAAATGGATATGCACAGTTTCGCTTAACTGAAACAGAAAAATGGGCGTACGTCACAAAAATATTCAACGGGATGCGAGAAAAACCATTCGATGGTGAAGAACGCAAATTAATTCCATCTGACAAAATAGAAACATTTGATCTTCGTCCAGAAATGCAAGCCGTACCTATTGCACAGGAGCTTGTTACACGGCTACAAGAACAACAACACGATGTGTATATCGTCAACATTTGCAATGCAGATATGGTTGGACATACTGGTAATCGAGAAGCAACAATACAAGGTGTTGAAGAAATTGACAAAGCAATGGGAATCTTATTGCCTGAAGTAAAAAAACAAGATGCCATTTTACTTATAACTGCAGATCACGGTAACGCAGAACGAATGATGGACTACCACAATGAAGCACCTCACACGCAACATACTGACAGCCTCGTTCCATTTGTATTCGTCGATGACCAACGAACCAGCACAAAAATTCGAGATACCGGCGCGCTAAAAGATGTTGCTCCAACCATTTTACAACTTCTCGGAATTCCAAAACCTACAGAAATGGAAGGTGAGTCGCTGCTGATTTTATGATCACACAAGCCGTTATTTTTGACATGGACGGCGTTATTGTCGACACTGAAACAATATGGAACAACGTTTTCAACGAATTTTTTAGGCTACACGGTGGAACATTCACGGATGAATTCCGCGCACACGTCATGGGTTCTTCTAGTGAATTCTGGAGTAGTGAGTTAAAAAAAGAGCTCTCGCTCGGTAATGACTGGTCCATACAAAAAATTGCAGATTGGAATCTAGATCGTGTACATGAAGAAATGAATATCAATGTTGATCTCCTTCCTGGCTACACTGAGGTGATCTCACTTATTAAACAAATGGATATCCGATTAGGTCTTGCCTCTGGAGCAACCCAAAAAAATGTTGATTTTGTGCTAAACGCGAAAGGTATTGCAGATGATTTTGAAGTTGCAATTTCAAGCAGTGGTGTTGGAAAACCAAAACCAGCACCAGATGTGTACCTTGAAGTCGCTAAACAAATGGATGTGGATCCAACACATTGTGTGGGTATTGAAGACTCTCCAAACGGTGTACGCTCTGTTATCGCAGCAGCAATGAAATGCATAGCCATACCAAATGAACTACTGTCTGATAATAACGTATTCTCACAAGCTGACGTTGTACGAAAAAATCTTTCCGACATTACATCTGAGGACTTCACAATCTATTGACAAAACCACCAAATCGTGGTTTGATGATCGCATGCTTAGCAGCGAATCAACATTTTATTTTGAATCATTTTCATTCGAACCCGACACGAAGGAACTCATTTTTACATACTCATACGACAAAGAGACAAGGTTCACAGAAACAATACTACTCAACACTCCAAAACAGCTAGAGGACAGTGAAGCGTTCACACGAGCGCTTTTTAATTTGCACCTTGCCCTCGGTATTAGCTACTGGAAAGCATTCACACCAAAGAAGATCATCGTTGAATCAGGCGCACTCACTAAGGAACAAGCAGAATTCTGGAATACAGTGTACACCGAGGGGCTTGGAGAATTCTATTACACCAACCAAATTGATTTTAACGGATTGGTGGAGTTCCCATATGACGAATCACTAAAAGTGGAACCACTCGAGATCAAACCGTTCAAAACTACACTACTGCCACTCGGCGGTGGAAAAGACTCACTCGTTTCTGTAGAATTGCTACAACAGATGGGTATTACATTCGACACCACTTTCGGAAAAAGTCACCCCATTGTTGATCGCCAGGTCGGGGAACTCAAAAGCACACACATCAAGGCAATTCGCGAAGTAGACGAGCAACTGTTCGAGTTAAATGAACAAGGAGCGCAGAACGGACACATTCCAATTTCCATGATTTATGCGTTCACGACATTGTTAATTGCTATAGTACAACGATACAAATACATCGTCTTCTCTAACGAGCGGAGCGCTAACGAGGGCAACACAGAATACCTTGGAAAAGAAATTAACCACCAATGGAGCAAGAGCGCACGGTTCGAAAACCTCTTTCGCGACTATGTACACTCATATATCTCACCTGAAATCGAATACTTCAGTTTACTCCGTCCCCTTTCCGAACTACACATTGCAAAACTATTTGCCTCACACGAAAAATGGCTCCCCCTCTTTACCAGTTGCAATACAAATTTCAAAATCAATGACCGCGGACAAAACAAATGGTGTGGCAACTGTCCTAAAGATGCTTTTGTCTTCGC
>CAZMTW010000059.1:0-7312 GCA_964569285.1 uncultured Gammaproteobacteria bacterium | reverse complement strand
GTAATACATACAGTACCGAGGAGGTGCAGTCCGGGAGCATTGGTGATGGTGCCGCTCCCGTTATTAAAACATTCACATATCAAGACGATGACGCGGATGGAAAAATAGATCGGTTTCTCGTTACATTCTCTGAAGCAATTGATGACACGAGTATATTGGCCGCGGAAAACCTAGCTCTCGCAAACGTTGGAGATTTCACGGGTGCTGACTTTGGTTCAGACGGTACAGATCTCACGACGGTTGATGGCGCCACAACTCTCACCGTCGTATTGGGTACAGAGGCCACGGCTATGGATACAAACGATTCCGGTTCCATTGCCATCAGTATACAAGATGGTGTTGGAAACTTCACTCTTGTGGATGACACGGGAAGTGCCAATACCAACTCAAATATAGGAGCTCAATCGTGGGTGTCGTTTGAAGATGGTGCCGCGCCGGTGCTACTATCTCGCGCCACCCTCGACAACAACACGGATGGAACAGTGGATTATCTCAAACTGGTTTGGACAGAAGATCTGAACGACTCAACCGTGACCGCATCAGACTTTATTACCTTTATTAGCACAGCGAGCCCCGGTTCACTCCTCGAAACGGTCAGTTCCGGAACCCCATCTACCGGAAATGAAACAGATACCGCCGATGACGAAACCATATATATCGCCGAAGCGAGCGGTACGGAAACCATCACCGACAACGCGACCGGACTGAAATTCAGAGTCCGGGTCGGGGGCACGGTTGATGACGTGGCAGGGAACACCTCTGTGGCTGAGGGTTCTGCTACACTGTCCGACGACGCGGCCGCCCCGATTTTGCTCAGCTCGAGTCCGGCCAATAGCGACACCGATGTGGCGCGAGACGAAGACCTTGTATTAACGTTTTCGGAAGCTATCGACACCGCCTCCTTTACCTATACGTGTTGCGGAGCCGCCAGTGATCCCGGTTCGCGGGTCAATACCTGGACGGTTAATGATAAGGTGAACACCATTACCCATGCGGATTTCACTTTTGAAGACGTGGTGACTTTGAATATTACCGCCGCACCGGATACCAGTGCGAACAGTTTTGCCGGAGCCGGCGCGTCTGCCGCTGATCCGTTTACCTACACCGTGGTGGCCAACAGTGCCCCGACACTGGACAGCAATGTTCCCGATCAATCGTTGACCGAAGATACCAACGTCACCGGAGCATTTGATCTTGATACTTATTTTTCCGATGTTGATACCGAGCACAATGACCAATATACCTGCACAGCCGCTAATGACCTGGCAGTCGGACTTGGTACCATGACCATCAATGCCAACCGCACAGTTGACTTTACCCTAGCCGCCAATGCCAATGGCACAGATACAATTCAATTTTCATGTGAAGATGATGCTACAGCTGCGGTTTCATCAAATGTCATTACTGTAACTGTTGCAGCCGTGAATGATACTCCAACACTGGCTTCTAATATTCCAAATATCACAGTCACAGAAGATACAACAAGCACCGCAGCAGTTGATCTTGACACCTATTTCACAGATGTCGACACTGGTGATACATGCACCTACTCTGTGCTGGATGATTGGTCTAAAGGTACCATGACCGTGAATGGTGATGGTACCGTTGATTTTGTTCCAACTGCAAATACTATTGGAGACGACACTATTAAGTTTCGTTGTACTGACGATTCTAGTGCAACCGCAGATACAAATTCTATCACCGTAACAATCACCAACACTAATGACGCTCCATCCATCACCGGTCTTGCCGACATCTCCATCGCAGAAGGAACAACTCTAGTTGTTCTCGCTCAAGGTGTAGATGTTGACAGTAGCACCCTTTCTCTTGCTGCTGCAGATGGGGATGGTTCTTTCACTGCAAAGGGGTACACCGTCTCAGAACTTTTTTCTGACAACGGAGACAGCACTGGTACCTTTACCTGGACTCCAGGTTACACCGACGCAGGAGCATACCCGCTTGGTGTTACAGCTAATGATGGTATTACAACTGCATCTGCAAGCATGACCATCACGGTCACCCCAGCAAACAGTGATCCAGAATTTGATGAAACAAACCCACTACCAAATCTAGCTATGGTAAAGGGTACACCAGCAACAGACGTCTTTGACCTTGACGACTACTTCACTGACCTGGATGAAGAAACTCTTACGTACAGCGTTATTGGTAACACAAACATCACAGCAACATTTAACGAAGGATCAGTTACACTAGAAGCAACCTCTGCTGGCACAGAATCTCTCATCTTTGTAGCCACAGACGCTGCAGGAGAAACTGCAAACAGTAATACTATTGTAGTAACCGTTGCAGCAGGTGTCACATTAGATGGTATTGACCACATCATAGGAAGCAACACAAAAAAAGGAAAGATTAAGATCTATAATGAAGAAGGAGAAATCATTGCTCAGTGGAAGGCCTTTCCAAAAGGTGGAGTTGTTCCTCGCATTGCAGAAATTGACGGAGAAGGATATGTCTTTGCAGTAAAACGCAGGTTTGGTTCTACCATGCATGCATACAACCTCAGTGGAGATGAAGTATTAAAGAAACATAGACTCTCACCAAAACTCCATTGGAGAAAACTCGCAACAGGAAATGTAGACTCAGACAAAACAGATGAAGAAATTGTTGTCATGACAGAACGAGGGTCTACTCTGTATTTTAAGATATTCTCCTTTAACGCAACAAAGAAGAAGTTCACGCTCAAGAAGAAGTCAAAGTACCGAGGCAAGGTCATTGCAGACCAAAAATACACCGCATCTGTTGTAAAGAAACAGGTTAGACTTTCTGACAAGGACGGTAATGTGATCTTTGTCTGGACTCCTTACGAGAATACACTCAGTGCGAGCATGTTGCGAAGGTAATAGGTTTACTGCTTTGGACGTAGGATCAAACTGACAATAAAGAAAATAAGTGAGGTCACCACAATTGAGCCTCCACTTGCGATATCCAAATAAAATGCTGCAACCAGTCCAATAGCAACCGAGAGTAATGACAGTATAACTGAGAGTGCCATTGTTTTGCGAAAACCTTTTCCTATCTGCATAGCAGTAACAACTGGGATCACCATCAATGCGCCTATTAATAATACTCCGACAATACGCATAGAAAGTGCGACAGTGATTGCTGCCAGTACAACCGTGACCAAGTTGAGGAGACGTGTGCGCAATCCACTTGCCGTTGCAATATCTTCATCAAACGAAACTAAAAATAGTTCTTTGTAGAGTAATGCAATGGTGGCTAATACCACAACGCCAAGTGTCACAATGTAGTACAGGTCAGTTGTTGTCACTGTTGCAATACTTCCAAATAATACACTGAGCAGATCGGTGTTCAATCCATTTGCAACACTCATTAAGACAACCGCGATAGCAAGGCTTCCCGACAGAAAAATCGCGAGCACTGATTCGCTATAGATGCGTTTACGATCACGAAGTCTATCAATGAGTACAGCAGCGATGATGGTGGTTGCAACAGCGACGGCGACAGGTTGTTGCCCAGTAAGCAATCCTATTGCAACGCCAGCTAGTGCAACGTGTGCAAGAGTATCAGCCATAAGTGAGTATCGACGAACAACAAGAAAGTTACCAATCAATGGCGAAATCAATCCAATCACCCCACCTGCAATAAGTGCGCGAATCATGAAATCAAATTGGAATATCTCTAGCATACGATTAATGTCCATGTAAAATATACTTTCCTTTCGTGCCGTACATTTTTTCAAGGAAGTCTTTGTTAATAAAGTCGTGAGAGGCGACGTGGCAGACGAGTTGTTTGTTCAGACAGAGAATAGTCTTCGCTTCATGCACTGCCACATCAATATCATGAGAAACAAAGATAATGGTAATATTATGTTTTTCATTTAACTTCTTTAGGAACGCATAGAACTTTTCTTGGCGTGCAATATCTACACCCACAGTTGGTTCATCTAAAATCAATACTTTTGGAGATGCGGCCAATGCGCGGGCGATAAACACTCGTTGTCTCTGTCCTCCTGATAGCTCGCCAATGCGTCGCTTTGCAAGGTCAGAAACTTCAGCAATCTCCATAGCCTCGGCACATGCATGGGCATCTGTAGAACTAAATCGACGAAGCAGACCAATAGTTGCCGTGCGCCCACTTCTTACAATCTCCTCAACTGTTGCTGGAAACTGCCAATCCCCAACACTGACATGCTGTGGTACAAATCCAATCCAGGAGTGTTGTTTAAAATCACGAATGCTCTCGCCGAATATTGTTACTTCACCAGCAGCAGGTTCGATCAAGCCAAGGATAATCTTCAGTAGTGTTGTTTTCCCACTTCCATTTGGTCCTAAGATGCCAACGTAATCTCCAGTTTCTATCGTAAAACTAATATTGTCGAGCACAAGTGTGCCGTCATACAAAAAACTAACCTCTTCCAATTCAATTGCATTTCTTCCTTTCTTTACAGTCATATGTATTCAATCATCATCTTACCCAAGCAAACGATTTCGGTCAATGAAAGCGGTAACAATAACATCTTACGTTTTCCAAAGAATAAGAGTATACTATCGCGTATGAACTATACTCAATTACGCATCTCGCTGTCATTCATTGCAGTACTAACAACTGCATTCATTGCAGTGGCGCAATCTGCACTAGCTGTAACAGATCCACCACCAGCACCGACAAACGTACAGGTCTCACATATTCAACCACGATCTGCGATAGTCACTTGGGATGCATCTCCTACAGCTGATTCGTATATTCTTGAGGCGTATGGAGGGTCAGGGACGCAAGTTGGGATTTATCAAAATATTACCAGTACCTCAAAAAAAGTTGGTAGTAAAGCGCTGAAATCGAACAAGGACTATTATGTGAAAGTTCGAGGTGTTAATGATGAGGGTGGGGGCCTGTTTTCAAAACCAGTCTATTTTAGAACGCCACCTGCGAAGGTTGTTGAGCTGAGGGCACTTGAATCTGGGACAGATTATATTCGACTGCAGTGGCACAAACCGCGCGGTACTATTAAATATTATCTCATACAGATGAAGCGCAAGGGGAAGGTCCGCCGTCTGCTTAAGAAAACAGACCAACTCACTGAGTCGTACCCAACAATAACAATTCGGAATCTTAATAGTATGAGGAAATTTCGGTTTCGTGTCCGTGCTGTATTCAATAAAGCAAATAAAGGACCATACTCTGACCAAGTGATTTTACCAAAGCGGAGGAGTTAGAAAAATGCAATACGCCAGAATGCAGTGAACGATGCGATAAGCGCCAGCGCTGCGATTCCTCCGAGAATCAAGTTGAATGAACTGTGTTTGTATTTTTTATGCATAGTATTGTGATGTAGTATAGCGATATAGGAGCGGCTGTGCAAATAGTCCATAGGGCTTTCTACTCTTGATTTGTTTTGAATCATAAGGTACAATCATTTTTGCATTATGCGGGTGTCGTATAATGGCTATTATCACGGGTTTCCAACCCGCGGACAGGGGTTCGATCCCCCTCACCCGCTCAAGAAAGGAAAAGTGTCGCCCCATAGGGGTGGCGCTTTTTCTTTTACTGCAGGGTTAGGGGGAGAGAACGGGTTAGCAGAGGGATGCCTGTGGCATGCCGCTGATAACCCAGGAACTCGATCCCCCTCACCCGCTCAGTAAAGAAGAAAGGACTGCCCGAAGGGTAGTTCTTTCTTGTATGAATTATATCCCTCTACTTATTACGCGGAGAGCAAGAAGGTGCACAGGGTCTGATAGTATTTTTCCAAACTCGGAATATCTACCCACTCCGCATCGCTCCCAATGCCTCCACCTATCGGTCCAAATTCAACACCAGGGCAATTCACTTTGGCATAATGCCGCACATCAGAAGAACCATGAGCTTTACGCAATGTAATTGTTTTGCGTGTCACCTGTTGAGTGTGTTTTTTCAAGAGTTGTATGAATTCATTATTCTTGTCTGTATGCAATGGTGGCTCATGAACAATAACATCTAGTGTTGCTCCTTTTGGTAACAACTGCCTAAGTCTTTTTGTAATAGTATTTGCTTCTTCGGGCACAAAGCGCACATCAATCCAGGAGCTACATTCATCTGGAATTTTATTAAACGCTTGGTTACTTGTTTCAATTCTGCTTACATTCACAGTGGTGGCCCACGTTTCTTTTCTTGGAGCTGTAAATTCTTTTGTGAGAGAATGCAAAAACTCATTCATTACCACAATGGCATTCACACCTTTCCACGGATACGCGCTATGTGCTGCTTTCCCAGTGGTAGAAATTTTTACTTGTACAATTCCTTTTGCCATATATACAATATCAAAATTTGTAGGCTCAGCGGCGATGATGAATTCTGCCCTCACTCCTTTTTCAATTTGATACTTTGTTCCGTCAAAGCCTCCAGTTTCCTCGTCGGTGACGAGCTGCAATGCTAGTGGGTACGATACTGTTGTTGCCACTTTCTTAAATGCCGCGAGAAGGCAGGCTACATTTGCTTTCATGTCCATTGATCCAACTCCGTATAACCTGTTTCCTTTTATTTTAGGCGTGTATTGGTGTTTTTTGCCAGGAATGGTATCTAAATGACCATTAAGAATAATTTTAAATTTTTTCGGCCTTTTTTTGGTATTATAAATCAAAGCACTCTGTACACCATTGCGACTGAATCGCTCAATTGAATATCCTTGCATCTGTGAAATTGCTTCTTCTAGAATTGTATTCAATTCTTTAGTATTTCCAGGAGTGGATTGTATTGAGATGAATTTCTTTATGAGGGATAGTATGTGTTGTTGCATATTAGTAGAAAAAGTTTGACTGCGCACCTGTGCATCATACACAAGTGCGCAGCCTTCGTCTAACCAACGATCTCCGCGAAGACCGACAGCGCGTTGCCGTGGATCCGTCCGCGACGGACTTCTTCACTGTCCACTGGCATGAGGGTCCTCACCCCACCGAGGAACATCGGTTGACCGTCGATGGTGCCGATGAAGTTCCGATCGATGTAGGCGAATTCTGTGCCGTCAGTACCGTTTGTGATGGTGGGCACTTCCATCTCAAGCTGGACCACGTAATCGCCACGCTTGCCCATGTTCTTGCGTAGATCACTTCGGAACTTTCTGTCCGTGATGCATCCACGCAGGTGTCCATAGCACCCGTACGCTCCTTTTTCAGGCTTGCATCGGAGTGCCACACTATTCGCGGCGATTGCATGTGGATCCGCTCCACGCGCTCGCAGGTAGGCCTCGAACTTCGGCGTGTACCTGTGACAGTCTCCTTCCAGAGTGTAGAGATCTGCCTCTGACATGATCGGGAACGCCATGCCCATAGGAAGCATGTACCCCTTGGTGTCATTGATC
>CAZMTW010000058.1:0-7321 GCA_964569285.1 uncultured Gammaproteobacteria bacterium | reverse complement strand
GGAACCAAGGCATCGAATAGAAAGCCCAGGACCCGGGAATGGCCATCTTTGGATCAACTTCTCTGGCAATCCAATTTGTGTACCCAATTCTCGCACCTCGTCTTTGTAGAGATTAGCGAGTGGCTCCACAACCTGGCCAGCATTAATCATTTCTACAATTTCTGGAACACGGTTATGGTGAGTCTTAATCGTATCTGACGCATTCGTGCCACCGGTCTCAATCGTGTCCGGATAAATCGTACCTTGTCCAAGCAACCATTCGCTCTGTTTAAATTTCAACTCGGCAAACACATCTTTTTGTACATCTAAGAATACTTTTCCAATTGCATGACGTTTTTCTTCTGGATCAATCATGCCTTTCACCGCAGAAATAAAACGATCACTGGCATCAACAACATGAAGATCATCAAACCCAGCTGCTGCAAGTGATTTCTTTACTAGAGCAGATTCATTCGAACGCATAAATCCATTATCAATGTGGAGGCCATATACATTTCCTTTTCCAAGGACTTCTTCTAGCAACGCAAACGCAACTGAAGAATCAACACCACCGGACACAAGGAGAAATACCTTCTTCTCTCCAACTTGATTTGTAATCTCTTCTTTTAACTGAGCAAGATATTCTTCCATGCTCCAATTCTTTTCTGCTTTGCAAATGTTGAACACAAAATTCTCTAAAAGTGTCTGACCATGAGTTGTGTGATGCACTTCGGGATGGAACTGCAGTCCATACCGTTTTTTTTCTACATTCGCCATTGCGCCAACTGGGCAATCCTCAGTCGTACCAATAACTTCAAACCCTTCTGGAACCTGTGTCACAGAATCCCAATGACTCATCCATGCTTGTTCTGTATCTTCTAACCCCTTAAGTAAAGAATCCTTATTCAACACGGTCAACGTTGCCATGCCGTATTCACGATTATGCGCTGGTGTCACAATTCCACCATAATGATGTGTCATGAGCTGATGTCCATAGCATAATCCCAAAATTGGAACATCCAAATCAAAAATTCCTGGATCATACGACAATTTCTGATCTGTAACAGAGTTTGGACCACCAGAAATAATAACACCCCACGCATCTTTAAGGTCGTGAGCATTTACATCTGTAGGATAGATTTTGGAAAGCACTCCCAATTGCCGAACACGTCGACTAATAAGGTGCATGTACTGCGACCCAAAATCTAAAATGGCTATGTGCTTATTCTTCATTAACAATAATTATAGCCGATTTTGACTAAAAAATCAAGGCGTCATAACTAATAAACAACTGCCGGGGAAGAGTTTATTATTTTTGCTTCCGAAGTCTACACATGCAGACTTTTTGTCCCCAGACGGCGTAGTATCCGCCGATTGACTACGAATATGTAGAAGCATATTATTAATGGCCCACCCTACTAAATAATTAGGGTACACATATGCCAAAAGTAAAAGAAGTCACAAATCGGCAAATTATAAAGGGAATCGAAAAATTACACACCAAATTTCACGGTGTTGATAACGAATTCGAAATCATCCACAAAGAATTCAAAAAAGTTCACAGTCGTTTTGATGTGGTCGATGTTAGACTTGCAGCACATGATGAAAAACATGTTGAACACGACACTAAATTAGATAGAATAACAAACTTACTGGATCAAATCATAAAAGTAACAACCGACACAAACCAGGAACTTGTCGCACACAACGCTTTATGGCGAATTCATGACAACCGCATGACAGAAACTGAAAAAAGTATCAAAACCATAAACAAAAAGGTAGCAACAGCATAATAACGTACGCTTTGCATTGATAAAACTCAAAAATTGCATTATAGTCATTTATTTTATACACTGTATATATGAAAGAAAATACAAACATCCTAACCGCACTCACATACGATGACGTATTGCTGGTGCCGCAATATTCCGAGATCCTACCATCCGACACAAACTTGTCGACAACGCTGGGACATCTTGAACTGGAGCTACCGTTTATCAGTGCTCCAATGGACACGGTCACCGAAGCACCCATGGCTATTGCAATAGCAAAAGCTGGCGGACTTGGCTTGATCCACAAAAACATGAGCGCAGCACAACAAGCTGCTGAAGTCCGAAAGGTAAGTAAAAAAAATCTTCTCGTTGGTGCTGCTGTATCTGTTGGCGACGAACAGTTTGAACGCGCAAAAAAATTAGTAGCAGCTGGAGCACAACTCCTTGTTGTTGACTCTGCTCATGGACACTCTAAAGGAGTGCTTGACCAAATCAAACGCCTCAAAAAAGAATTTAAGAAAAAGGTAACTATCGTTGGTGGAAATGTTGCGAGTGCAGAAGGTACACGAGCTCTTATTAAAGCTGGAGCTGACGTAGTCAAAATCGGAGTTGGTCCTGGATCTATTTGCACCACACGTGTTGTTGCAGGAGTCGGCGTTCCTCAACTCACCGCAGTCATGGAAGCCGTTGCAGAAGCAAAGAAATCAAACACGCCTATTATTGCTGATGGCGGTATTAAATATTCTGGCGATATTGTCAAAGCACTTGCAGCTGGAGCAGCTGCTATTATGGCTGGTGGACTCTTTTCTGGAACAGATGAATCACCTGGTAGTATTATTACTGTCGGCGGAAAGAAAATGAAGACCTACCGCGGCATGGGATCGATCGATGCAATGGATGCAGGATCCAAAGATCGCTACGGACAAAAGGGAACAAAAAGTAAAAAGAAACTGGTACCAGAAGGAATTGTTGGATACACGGAATACAAAGGATCTGTCGAAGATATTATTTTTCAACTCACCGGTGGCGTTCGTTCTGGAATGGGATACAACGGAGCAAAAGACCTCAAGACATTACAGAAAAATCCGGAGTTTGTGCGAATCACGAGCGCTGGGTTTCAAGAATCACATCCGCACAGCCTTGCAGCTATCGACGACTCTCCAAATTACAAAGCAAAAAACTAATCAACTTTCTTCGCACGGAACTGTTTTTTATGTGAAACTTGTTTTCGCAATGCTTGATGATGTTTTTGAATTTCATCCAACACAGCAGTCTCATTCACCAAATTATGTTTACGATTTGAAATAACAAACTCACCATTAATCATCAGGTCGCGTACATTTCGACCACCATGAGTAATCATATTCCCAATAATCGTAACTGGATTTGATGCATCATATGGGATAAAGCCACGATCACGCACTTTCCAAAATGCGAGATCTGCTTTGAAGCCTGGCAAAATACGACCACGGTCTTTCATATGTAGAATATCTGCACCATTGCAGGTCATCATCTTAAACAATGTCTCATAATAAATAACATAGGTGTCTTGATGCATAATACGTGCCTGTAGCGCCTCCGACAAAATATCTAAACTGTTTTTAGATATAACGCTATCGGTTCCTAGTGCAATCTGATCAACACCTCCAGCTTTGGCAAACAATTCGTATCGAAACTCGCCACTTCGATGCAACTTATTCGATGTCGGCAAATGCACAACGCCAATGTTCGTTTTTATAATTGTTTGAATCTCTTCCTCAGTCAGATGAACACCATGCGAAATAATAGTTCGAGAATTTGCTAAACCATATTTCTTCAATGTATCGATAGTGAGACCACCATGCTTCGCCACGTTTTCTGCAACTGACTTCCGCGTCTCTGCAACGTGAGTCGTAAAGAGTGTTTTATACTTCTTCACCATTGCTGCCACCTTTTTCAACTCTGCACCGCTTGGTTTATGTGGTGTATGAACTGCAACCGCTATTGTCGTAAAGTATTTATCTTTATTCTTGAGTAATTTCTCTACATATGCAGGAGTATTATCTGGGTGAGAGTTCGACACAGCAGAAATAGCGTTCACCACATTTTGACGAACTAATTTTGCTGCTTCTTCGATTGGTTGAAAGACCGCATAATGAGAAAGTGTTGTGGTGATACCATTCTTTTGTTCTTCTGTAAGATCACCAATGGTAGAAATAGTAAAATCATCTTCACTCATACGATGCTCCAATTCAAACATATCCTTCAAAGACTTTTCCAGGTCTTCACCCTTCTCAAGCATCAATGAAGAACGAAGCATATACATAGGAGGGTGCGCATGGGCATTGACAAACCCTGGTGTGACCGCGAGACCCCCTCGTTTACTTGCGTCAAAAATAAGATCAAGCGTATCCAAATTCAACTTCTTCTTGTTTGGGTCAAACACTTCTTTGATAACACCATCCTCAATTAAAATAGACCGATCAGTGATCACTTTCACCTCACGGTTCTCATCAGCAGTAATGATGTATTTTGGTTTGTGTATGAGCACCCTGCGAGCCTCCGGCTTCCCATTCAAATGGGAATACCGTTCATGAGTTTGTCGCAATGGGTACGGCGGCTGTCCATCCGATGTTTTCGAAATAGCAGCTTTCATCTCTTCATTCATAAACGTATTATAGCAGAAAAATGAAATGAAATCAAGGGCCACGTAAAAAACAAAAAACGCCGAGCTATTCTCGACGTCTTTTGCTACCAAATGAATGGTTATTTCGTCTCTTCGACTCCTTTAAATCCTGTTCCAACAGGAATTAATTTACCAATGATGACATTCTCTTTCAATCCACGGAGATTGTCTACCTTACCGGTAATCGATGCATCAATCAAGATACGTGCTGTTTCTTGGAACGATGCCGCAGATAAGAACGAATCTACAGACAATGATGCTTTTGTGATACCAAGAAGAACTGGTTCAACCACTGCTGGTTTTCCTTTCTTCTCCTTTGCAGCATCATTTGAAATCGCAAGTACTTCTCGAGAAACAATATCTCCTGTTACTAAATCCGTATCTTTTGGATCAAGCACCTTCATGCGTGACATCATTTGACGAATAATCACCTCGATGTGTTTATCATTCAATTTCTGTCCTTGTGAAGAATAGATGTATTGAATTTCTTTAATGATATATTTCTGAACAGCTTCGACTCCTTTTAATGCATGCAATGCATGGAGATCAAGGCTTCCTTCAGTTAATTCTTGACCAACTGCTATCAAATCACCTTTCTTTACCCACACACCATAACCTGCAGGCACTGGATACTCGGTTACTGTTTCCTCATGACCATGCAGAACCAATCGTTTCTCTTCTAAGCGGACGGTACCATTGATACGCGCAACGACGTCACCATCTTTCTTTGAAACAAATAATACATCATCTTTTTTGATATCTTCACCTTCTTTCACTTTCAACTCATCGCTCTTCTTCAGAGTATATTTTTCCTGCGTATCAGCCATGTGTGCAATTCGAATTGTCTTTTGTCGACCTTCTTCAATCACATCTGTAACCGTTCCATCAATATCTGCAATGATTGCAGACTTCTTCAATGGTCGAGCTTCAAACAATTCTTCAACACGTGGAAGACCTTGTGTAATGTCAGCTCCAGCAACACCACCAGTATGGAAGGTTCTCATGGTCAACTGTGTACCAGGTTCACCAATGGATTGAGCCGCGATAATTCCGGCTGCGACTCCCAGCTCGGTAACAGCATTGCTACCTAAATCATATCCATAACATTTCTGACACACGCCGCGGTTCAACTCGCAAGTCAATACCGAACGAACTGTTGCTTGCTCAATTTTTTTCTTCTCTATCTTTGCAGTATCTTCCAAAGAAACGAGTGCCCCCTTCTTTAACAGCTCTGTTCCCTTTGCATCTACAAGAGGTTCAGCAAGGAATCGTCCCCAAATACGAGTAAGCACTGTTTCACCCATTTCCTCTGACTCTTCACTGGTGATGGTGATGCCTTCTTTTGTCTTACAATCGATAGAAGCGATTACCACATCCTGAGACACATCAACAAGACGTCGAGTAAGATACCCAGCATTCGCTGTACGAAGAGCAGTATCGGTCAAACCTTTACGTGCACCATGAGTGGAGATGAAATACTCCAACACATCGAACCCTTCTTTAAAGTTTGCTTTAACTGGCAGCTCAATTGTTTCACCAGATGGATTAATCACCAATCCCTTCATACCCATCATCTGTGTTGTTTGTCCCCATGATCCACGAGCACCAGAATTGATCATGGCAAATGCAGATCCATTTTTATCAAGATGTTCTTGGCTCAGCGTAGTAATTTCACCCTTTGCCTTAGTCCATATTTCGATAACCTTTTCTCGACGTTCATCATCTGTGAGCAAACCAGCATTGAAATGACCATGTACTTCATCAACCTTTGCTTCTGCATCTTCAATGACCGCATATTTCTTTGGTGGAACCTTCACATCATCCATACCCCAACTCATACCCGAACGAGTAACGTATTCAATAGCCATATCTTTCACCGCGTCCAGAAGAAGAACCGTGCGCTCAATACCATGTTCATTCAATGTGTCAGCGATAATTGCCTTCAAACGCTTTTTATCAACTATATCATTTAAGAACTGCTGATCTTCAGGAATAATCTGGTTAAAGATGACACGTCCGACCGTTGTCTCGACAACCTCTTTACCCATTTTCACTTTAATCGCTGTTTGCAACTTGATACGTCCCAACTGATGAGCCATGATAGCTTCATCAACAGAAGAGAATGCAAGCATGTGGTCTGCGACCTCCAACTTACTGGTATCAGTCATATAGTACGCTCCAAGCACAATATCCTGTGATGGAGTAACAATAGGTTCACCAGTTGCTGGTTTAAGAAGATTACGCGATGAAAGCATAATTTCTTTTGCTTCCTTATTTGCTTCTTTTGACAGAGGTACATGAACAGCCATTTGGTCACCATCAAAGTCAGCGTTAAGCGCAGGACAGACTAATGGATGAACACGAATAGCTTTACCTTCAATCAATAGGGGCTGAAATGCTTGAATACCAAGACGATGAAGGGTTGGGGCGCGATTGAGGAGCACGAATGCATTTTCTGTCACCTCTTCAAGGATATCCCACACTTCTGGTCTCTTTGACTCAATAAATCTGTTTGCAGAACGAACATTGTAGACCAATTCACGAGAAATCAATTTAGCAATAACAAATGACTTGAACAATTCAAGAGCCATTTGTTTTGGAATACCACATTGGTTTAATTTCAAATTTGGACCAACCACAATCACTGAACGTCCAGAGTAGTCAACGCGTTTTCCAAGTAAGTTTTGTCGGAATCGACCTTGCTTACCTTTTAACATATCTGCAAGCGACTTCAATTGACGCTTTTGACCTGTTGATGCGGTCACGGTCTTACCGTGTCGAGCGCTATTATCAATCAACGCATCAACTGCCTCTTGCAACATTCGCTTTTCATTACGCTGAATAACTTCTGGAGCATTGAGATCCTTCAGACGTTTCAAACGATTATTACGGTTGATCACACGTC
>CAZMTW010000057.1:0-7488 GCA_964569285.1 uncultured Gammaproteobacteria bacterium | reverse complement strand
AAACCATTCCACCAAAATCAAGTAGCACAACAGGGTCGGCTCCTGGGTCGTCAGCTCTCTCTCGCACTTTGGTCTTCACTTCATCCAAAAGTATCAACTCTGTACCTACCAACTCCTCGGGCGAATGACGCTTGCCTTGTTCGTGCCTTAGTGTAATAAGTTTCCGTACAAAACCAATAAGCCCCTTTTGACTCTTTCGTTCTGTACGTGGAGAATTCTCAAAAGCAGAGCT
The DNA here is from genome assembly GCA_964569285.1 of uncultured Gammaproteobacteria bacterium. Lineage (GTDB taxonomy): Bacteria > Patescibacteriota > Patescibacteriia > UBA9570 > XYC2-FULL-38-9 > CAZMTW01. Next base: position 7,256 of record CAZMTW010000057.1, on the reverse strand, counting down.
GTAATCACCTCGCATAAAAGACCACCTCTCCGCGCCTTCATCCTCAAACCTTGCCTTCCAGAGCTTGTGGTGTGCGCTTGCCCGTTCGGAAAAATGTGGTGCTTTTTTCATGTTTATAGACTACCAAAAAATTGTCTTAAAAGAAAGCGGTTTCTGGCATTGCTCCGGGTATGCGACGATGTTCGGTCTTTCTTTTTTCGTCAGTATGCCATACACTCCATAGGTGAAATACTCAACTACAATACATTAGCTGACTATTCTTTCCGTACTGATCTTTGGAGTATTGCCATTTTCCGTAGCCCATGCGAGTAACCATGAGCCGACTTTTATCCCAACAGAACCACTTCAAATCGGAGATACTGTTGTCAGTTCAACTCACAGTATTCCATTCCAAATACAAGAACGAGCTGTTACTCATCCCCATTGTCCTTTTTATACTATTCAACTCGCTCAGGAAAGCAAGGTCATAACCTGCCCCGCATATCAAAAGCCGTTAGGTATTGAATCATGGCGTGATGTAAATACATCAACGTTTGGGGTATGTAGTTACGAGGCGTGTAGTGACACTGGTGAGTGCGCTGTTCAAGAGAATACTGTGTACGTGCAGCACGACTATGCGGATGAAGCTATAGATGATGGCACCGGCTTTCACCTAGGATCTGCAATGGATAGTTGTTGGGCACATTATTCGGAGGCCAATCATACTGCTGCGTTTTGTTCCGAAATAATGAATCGTCGTTGGAACGAACGTGCTACGAAGCATCTGGACGTTCATTTAATATGTATTGGCTGTTGTATTATGCACGAGTCGTCGTACCTCTACTGTTTGCTATCATCGTTCTCGTCATCCGACGTTCGGGATGGCGACGCGGTATTGCTATTGCAACTAGTGGATTAGCTATCTCGTTCATTGGTTCTATATTCAACAACCCGTGGGCTGCAGCTCGTATACTCCAATTTCCTCTTCAAGGCGACGGTTGGATTGTCTTTAGTGTACTCATGCTCAGCATCATATCGTTTCTGCTATCTCTGTTTATAAAACGGCATTACAAACTTCTTCTCCTGATCGCATTCAATGTGATAATAGCATATCTTGCTGTGGTACTGTCCAGCGCTGGATAGAAAGTCCTAGCTACACTGAATCACTTTCTTTCTCTAGTCATAGAAGCAGTATACTCGTTGCGCTGTATTTTTTTCATGACTCATGCCCGGTATAACAAAATAACCCAGCATTCACTGGATTATTGATGTGGCTCCCTGGATCACCTGTTTACCGAATCATATACAATCAATACAAGTGCTTGGATTAGTATGCGTCTTTAAAGTAAATGTAGTACAATTAGTATAAATATATAATCCTTCTTCTAGCAATTCGTAATTATGAACATTGCACAGAAAATAAAAAAAGAATTTCATGTCGGTAGCCAATTGAATGACTACCTAAAGATCAAGAAAGGGTTTCTGTATTACAAGGACATCAAGCTCATGTCACTTGTGGAGCAATATGCTACGCCTCTGGAGGTCGCTTACACTGATATCATCAGTGAGCGAATCAAATCATTGCAAAAAATATTTAAAGATGCAATCAAAACAAACAAATACCCTGGTAAGTATCTATACGCGTATGCTACCAAAGCAAACTATTACAGCGAAGTTGTCTCAACCGCGTTAAATGATATTGATTCATTAGAAACTACATCAGCGTATGACCTTGAAATAATTGATCACTTGCTGAAGAGAGGATTAATCGACAAGAGTTTATTGATTATCTGCAATGGATTTAAGCACGGTAATTATTTCGATAAAATAATCGCGCTGAAGAAGAAGGGTCTCAACATCTTGCCAGTACTTGAGAACACCGACGAAGTTGAACTTTTTTTGAACGAAACAAACTTACCGTTTACTATCGGCATGCGACTAAATATCGACGAAGAAGTTGTGGCGGGATTTGAAAACGGAGAACGATTAGGCGCAGAAGTTGATACAAGATTCGGCATGTCTCTTAAAGAAATGCAGGAGAGTGCAAAGAAAATAAATCAAGCTGACCATCTTACACTCAAGCTGCTTCATTTTCATCTTGGTGGCACCATTAAGAATACTAAACAATTCATTGAATTTACCGGGAGACTATTTGAGCAAAATTATTGCGTTCTAAAAAAACAGTGTCCAGACCTTGAATACTTCGACTTTGGAGGAGGCCTGCCTGCGCAGTATAGTCTTGATTTTCATTTCGACTACAAGGACTTTGCAAATAGATTGGTTAAAAAAATCTTAACCATATCCAAAAAGCAATCTGTTGCACCCCCAACTCTGGTTGGTGAACATGGAAGATATACGGTGAACGACCACGGTTTTTCTATCTTTAAGATCGATCTCGTGAAAGCAGCGAAACAGGGAAACACTTTTTGGTATCTGATTAACAGTAGTCTTATGAATTTTTTACCTGACTCTTGGGCATTGGGCCAAAATTTCATCATCCTTCCACTAAATGGCTGGGATCGACCATTTGTAAAAACACGACTCGGTGGAATTACATGCGACCCAGACGATACATACTACAAAAGTGAAAAAGATAATTTTCTTTATATGCCCTCAATATCTGAGGGTGAGGATCTCTATGTAGGTATATTTGGAACCGGTGCGTATCAAGACATGATATCTGGAGTTGGCGGAGTACATCACTGTCTACTGCCCGAGGGAAACGAACTTATTATTTATAAAAAGAATCATAAATTGTTCTTTGATAAGATTACCCGCCTACAACCGCCAGAACAAGTTCTGAAAATTTTAGATTACCATCGACATCATCGTCTAACTCGGTACAAGAATAAGTGACGTAAAATATTTTAACCTTTCATGAAATTCATAAATGAAGATAAAATAAAATGGCCTCAACTGACCATTTTATTTTTTGTGCTCCGGGTATGCGACGATGTTCGAACTTTTTTTCGTATGCCATGGAATGCTATTCCACACACCACTTTTATTTGCGACCGTTCAAGCGAATACATTGACCGGGCTCGACGCCAGCCCAATCGGTAAATGAACTCGATAAGAACTCATCTGTCCCACTTGTACATGAACCTCCTCGGCATCGTAAAAAGTCAAATCCTGTACGGACCTGTAGTAGACCATGATTGTCATTTGGGCTACAGAGCTCGACCGTCGTGGCATAGCTCTTTCCTTCCTCGACTGGAGTGGAACATTCTTTCGTAATATCACAAGATAGTAATCCCGCGTAAAAACCCTCTGGAATAGTAACCGCCAATCCATCGTTCATATCAAATGCATCGAGTGGGGGTAAAAAAGTTGCGCACCCGGTGGCACGATCATCACAGCTAATGGGTGCATATTCAACCGACCACCGAACCTCATTCGCGAGGTAACTATCGACATAATCAGTTGCCTCAAAATGATCTTCAATTATACCGTCAGCGCTAATACGATGAATCACTGCCTCATTAGTGGCACACTCAGTACCGTGACATTGAATCTGCACCCACATATTTGCCTCAGTCGCTGCTGCTGGAGCCTTTAGTGCCTGCGACTCAACGTCATACCATTGTGTTTGTGGTACTTCCTCCAGCGCATTGCGCTCTGAAGGGGCTTTGGCAGGGGCCTCTTGCAATAACAAAAATGCACCTACGAGTGTAACCACGCTAGCGATTGTAACCGTTGCCCCTTTTTTTAATAATGCCATAGTCAATGAATTGGAAATACTGTAGCGCGATCAATGGTCTAGTGTCAACGTTTCAGTATTAGAAACCCTCTTTCCTCTTTGACCAATACTTCTTCTCATAGTCATCGAGTTCCGCTCGAATCGATGCAGAACACTTACTCACGTCTCTCTCTGGAGCATCTGTCCGTGAGTAATGACCTATATCAAGTAAGTACACTTGCGGCTCATCGTCGTTCCATACCACCAACCATGGATCCAGTGGATGTGGACCATTGTTTAGTTCAACTCCCTCTTCTTCCGCAATAGCAATATCCTTCTCAATCAGTTCTCGAATACGTTGCCAGTCCATTCCTGTCTGCTCCCGATTTCGTTGCGTGGCTACATCAACATATTTGGCAGATGTAAATACCTCTTTCAGATCCATGGTCCGTCTAGATCCACCTTGAGAGAGGTCAGTCATCAGAATACCAACTTCATCTGGCGTATCATATCCACGTATGGTTCCTGGTATTTGAAAAGTTGTCTTCCCTTCTTTTTTTCGTCGTCGATTTATTTCCTGAATATCTTTCCATTGCCGTAGCGTGACATCTTGTTCACGAAATGCTTTTCCTCGATCTTCTTCTGATTTATTGAATCTACGTTGAACAAGCCCGTCTACAGTTTTTCTGTATTCGGAATAATGAAGACGAGTACGGTACGCGTGCACCTCAGATCCTCTGCCAATATGTTTATCATCTGGATCCGCCTGTGGGCTATGCGTTAGTTTACAGCCATCTGAGCGAATCATATTGATTTTTCGTTCTCTAGAAATAAACGCAGTATACTATTAACGTTGCATTTGTTCCATGTCTCATACCGGGTGTAACAAAATAACCCAGCGTTTACTGGGTTATTGAGGTGGCTCCGGGGGAGTGATTCGAACACTCGGCCAATGCGTTACACGCGACCCCCTTGTTTCCAAGAGGCGTGGACTATATCTTCACCCCGATGAGGTCTTGTGACCGTTCTGGGTGCAGGGCGCTTCCCCTCCGCCTAGTGCGAAGAGTACTCCTTGCGGATAGTCTCTGAACCTTCCCTGACACTTTGTTGGGGCTTGGCTGCTGATTACCGTAACGTTACCGTCGTAGGCTTCCAGCAATTCACCCTGAGTTCATCCCGAGATTTCTCTCGGGAGCTGCGTAATTGTTGTGGGTATGTGTCACAGCGCACTGCTCTACCGCTGAGCTACCCCGGAATATACAATTGTGCATACTACACTTCTGCACAACGCCACTGATTTTACGTTATGGCGGTATGATTGTCAATAGATTTAATTACCCTGCTGTTTTGGCATGAATCCTTTCTACTGTGACTGTAATGTAAACTTTTTCGTGACACGATATACATGCTTTCTTTTTTGTTTCTTTACAGTGATTGTTTTTTTCTTTTTGTTCGCTGAAAGCTGAAACGCTTTCTTTTTCCACTTTTTTATGCTTCGTGTCGCCTTTTTTGTTATTCCATTCTTTGTAATACGAAACAACCGTGTTTTTAGCACCCCTCCTTTTTTCTGTAATGTCCTCACGACCAGAAGATTCTTTTTGCGCATCTTCTTTTTTTTGTACCGCAAAACCTTTTGCTTTTTTTTATTCAACTGCACTTTCTTTTGAATGGTATTCGTTGCTGTATTCAATATTCGTAATCTCTTCCCATTCTTCTCCACCACAATAAGAAGGTTTTCATTCGTATGAGTGATATACACCCATTTCGTTGATGGAAAATTGTCAGTGATATCTACGGTATCGTCACTTTCATCAACCGGAGTATCGCCTGGAGTATCAACCGGAGTATCGCCTGGAGTTCCGTCTGTTCCGTTGTCAAACGGTACGGCATCATCGGTATCATTCGCATTGCTGACATACCCTGTTGGTGCTGTACTCCCACCGCACTGCGTAATATTTGGATCACCTAACCCGTCTTCATCTGAATCTCGATAATAGAGTGTAAAAATGGATGCATCTGCATCATCGCAATCTTCAGATGTGCTCACACCATCATTATCAAAATCAGCATCATTCGCGTCTGAACTATTGGCAACATACCCTGTAGGTGCTGTCGTTTGACACACGCTCGTTGGGCTACCACTCGTTCCCAGGCCGTCACCGTCACTGTCCAAATAGTATGTCTGGTTTACTGAAATCGCTGCATTGTCATCATCGCAGTCTGCTGCATACCTACTCACACCATCGTCATCACCATCAAATGAAAATGCATGAATACCGTAGCTCATCGAAATAAAGAGATCGTTGTTGAATGCGATACTTGTTCCATAATCGTACCAACTGTTATTTGCACTTGCGATCTGACTCACCGATCCAATACTACTGACGTCAAGAACCTTAATGCCATTTAATGAATCCTGAATGTACAATATACCTTCATCAAGCACGACGTCGAATGCACCATTATCAAAAGTGGCATATGTGGTCGTTCGAATAGGTGTGCCTGCTTTAATATCAACGTGAGTCATTCCTGCTGATCCGTTTGCAACAAATAATTGCTCACCAACTGCATCAAGTGCAATGGCGTACATGTCATCCCCTGATTCGAAATTGGTTGAGGTGACCGACGGTGTCGCCGGAGTTGATATATCGATTTCCAATAATCCATTGGTTGAATCTGCGCCGTATATCCTGCTGCCAACTTTCACGATATCACGGAGACTTCCGACGGTATCAACAAAACCGGTAGTGGAAATATTGGCGGGGTCTGAAATGTCTAAAATATACAACCCAGTAGACCCGTTTGCCATATACATTGTGTTCCCGTCTTGAAGTAATCGCAAACTAGACCCTCCGGGATCAAACTGGTCGAGTTGTGTGATGTTGGAAAGATTACTAATATCAAATGAACGAATACCTGATAATGAATCCGCAACATATGCGACATTCTCACTGGTGTCCACGACAATATCTTGTGGCCCAAAACCAAGCAAATCAATAAATGTACTTGTCACACTCATGCTTGTTGGGTCAGAAACATCAATCACCTGAATGGCTCCTGTCCCACGTTTGGTTAAATATGTTGCAACAAGGGCTGTATTATTATCAATAAAATCTATGGCGACCGGATGACCACTCGTGGGCAATGAAGAAATACCTGTTAAACTAGCTGTGTTGCTTGCATCGATAATCATCAAGCCATCAACGTCATCGGTTGCAAAAAAGTTCGTACCACTTATTGCTACATCAACACTTGCAGATGTAACACTGTACACATCATCTTGTACTGGATTCGATGAAGTCGATACATTAAATGAAATAATACTAGACTCGTCAGCAACGGCAACAGTGGCACCGCTCATTGCAATACCCAGTGCATTGCCGCTTGTGCCATCGGTATCAATAATACTTGGCGCGGCAGTGTTTGAAACATCTATGGTACGCAACCCAGACGTTACATCAGCAAGATATGCCATTGTTCCGGATACAACAACATCGCGCGCATTGGTCGTTGCTACCTGTCCATCTGCTACAATGTTGTATTTATCTGAAATATTTAATATTTGCAGGCCGTTGTTTGCGTCTGCTACAAATAGCGA
>CAZMTW010000056.1:0-7575 GCA_964569285.1 uncultured Gammaproteobacteria bacterium | reverse complement strand
GCAACTAAACGCCTTTTCACTAACCGAACTGACCGCGACGAACCTGTCGAGCGGATCGCCAGGCAAACGGCAAGGAGTCGCCGAGATCAGACGCTTACGCCTTAGCTCCCGATCTCCCAAATGATCAGCGCAACGCAGAACCAAAGCCGGATCCGCGAACCGCCACCCTGCCGCTGCCAGTGCCGGTGTGAGACGTGCCCATTCCGCAAGCGAACCGTGCGGAATGAAACAGACCTCAACCGGACCGGTCCACTCCACACTGTTCTCCACGATCACCGACGAATCTTCCCTGTCGAAAATCCATCGATTCGGACCAGACAGCACTTCCTTGAGGGAACGGAGATCCAGTCGCAGGATGCGGTTCTCCAGCTGGTCAAGGAACGTTTCCACACGCTCCAAAGGGATCACGCCCTCGTCGATAAGGTGAGACAGTTCTACCAGGATGCGTGTCTTTTCGTTAATGCTCATGGCACTTTCCTTTCAAGGTACGTACCGTTGATTCAGTACGCTCCTACTGTACAAAACATCGAATACTTGATAAAATATATTTGACAGTACCTGTGGAAAAGTAAATATATTGCTAAAATTAGCACTAAAAAATAATATTCGTCGTTAAATTAAATTGACACTATGAATAGCAATCTACTCAGCTGGCTGATATCCACAGGCATAGATGAACAAAGAGCCAAGTTATACATCACTTCCCTATCAAAGGGAGCGTCTACCGCCTCCGAATTGGCTGATTCAATGAAATTGAACCGTACTGCGGTATACGATAATCTTCGTGTACTAGAAGAAAAGGGGTATGTACAGGTTGTTCATGAAGGAAAACGAAAACTCTACAATCCTCTTCACCCAAAAGAGCTCTACAAACAGTTCGACTCAAAAAGACAGCAACTTAAAGACTTGATGCCTGATTTCTTAGCCACCTACTCCGAAGAAGGGTCAGAACCCATGGCCCAACTCTTTAAAGGTCGGTACGCTGCGCGAGAAGTACATGAAGACATTCTTGAATCAGCCGGAGATGAATACATCTATTTCTCCTCCCCAGAACTTGCGCTCCAAACCTATGACAAAAAATATATTGAAGAGTGGGTACGTCGACGTGTTAAAAAGAGAATTCAGTCACGATCACTCCGCGTGAAGTCAGAAAAAGTGAAAGACATGGCGATCTTTTCTGAAGAAGCAAAGTACTTAAGGCAAATACGATACCTCCCTACGTACATGGAACTAAAATCGAGTGTCTACATATACGGAAACAATATTGCACTCATCTCAACAAAAAACGAAAGCACCGCGGCCATTATACACTCCCCTGACACCGCCTATAGCTTGAAACAAATTTTTGAATTTCTGTGGAGTATTAGCATGAAGTCATAACCCCTGCTTTTCTCGCCATGCAATGTATCGTTCTTCAGCGTCTTCAGCAGAACGAAAAAAAACAATCTTCTTTCTCTGTTTTGTGAGTATGATCAACGCATGAAGTATCATACGAAAACCGATACTCATTCCATAGGCAACCGCAATACTACTTTGCGGATGATTGATAATTTTTTTGTAATACTCCATTGATTCTGCTGGAACAGATTCACTGTCATCTGGCATAATCATGTCAGCCACAGTAAAAAAGGCAATACCAGGGTAACTATTATATACATCCATATACTGATCATAAATCCATTTTGCCTCTTGTATGTTCAGCTCATCTGAAGTAGTAGAAAAACCAAAATGTAAATGAATAAGTCTCTTCTCTGGATATGCAACAAACAGATCCTGAATTGACTCATAATAATAACGAAAAGCAGCCCCCGGCTGCGTTTTACTGCATCTCCCACAATCAATTAATCTTTCTTGTGACATAATTGTTCTTATACTATACACCCAACAAAAAAATAGTAAATACCAATTATTTCACCTCTCCAAGCAAAAAAGGAAGGTTCACAAATTTACGTTTATTGATAGTATGTTCACGTAATTTTTTCCCTTCTGGAATCTGTCCGCAATAGTTTTGATGCTGACTGACTTGTTGCGCTGGAAAACTGCTCCCCAAAAATACCGTATGCTTCCCATACCGCTTGTCCAGCTTGTCTACACCATCAAATAACACTCGATGTTGATCCAGTTCGAGTGGCTTCTCAAATAAATTCATTTGAATACGTTGATCTGGTTGCAGATGATGTAGTGTCACACCGCTTGCACGATACGGCGTCCCTGGAACAAATACTGTATCAAATAATTGGCGTACCAGCGGAATAACCTCGTTCGGAAACGACGTGGCTCTATTTAAGACGGCTTCCACTCCTCTATACCGAAACTCCTGGGTTTTCAAAAAAATCGACAAGCGCTGCGCTGCTACATTATGCCGACGTGCTTTAATAAATGCATTTTCTATATTCTTCGACAACTGCCCAAACACAAACTCTCTACTAGACGACGCTGGAGTAAACGTACGCGTCTTACTAATAGAGGCGTAGTCATGCTTCTCTGCGGTCTGAATACGCATCACCGATCGCCCATTCAACTCATGCCAAATCTCTTGCTGGGGCTTGGCCATATGTTCTTCTATCCATTCTTCTCGTTTCTGTGCAAAGTCTGCAGCTGTCCGCATGCCGTGCTTCTGCAAAAAACGCGTGGTCTGCGGTCCTATACCCCACACATCAATCAAATCCAGCTTACGCAAAAAAACAAGCCGATCGCTGTTACGAATCACCACCAAACCAGAGGGCTTATTCCACTTTGACCCCACCTTTGCCAACACCTTTGAAGGAGCGAGTCCAATCGACACGGTAATGCCAAGTTCTGTCTCAACGCTCTCCTTCATCTTCGCAGCGATCTGCGGATACGACATATTCAGCGGCCTCCGCAATCCAGTAATATCAATAAACGACTCCTCTATACCATATTCCTCCACCTCAGAAGAAAACCGACGGACAATTGCAAACAACCGTTTAGAAAATAATGCATACGTTTCATAATTACTCGGCACCACAATCAAATCCGGACAGAGTTGACGCGCCTCATGCAACGTAACACCACGCTGTACACCAAAGGCCTTTGCCTCATAACTCGCTGCCACAACAATTCCCCTCTCCCGACCAGTCACCACAGGCTTTCCCTTCAACGCTGGATTCACCGCCTGCTCACACGAAGCAAAAAACGCATCACAATCAATATGCAAAATCGCGGTACGAAAAGAAGTGGGTGAATACACAACCATACACTATTAGTATTTACGAATCACTCCTACAACAACACCAGCTATATTAAGACTCTCTTTTGGTTTAATTGGTTTAAACGCAGCATTCGCCGGAACCAACGTAATAGAATGTCCATGTTTACGAAAATACTTGAGCGTCCATTCACCATCTACTTCGGCAACAACAATATCCTCAGACACAGCCTGACGTCCTCGTTCTACAATAACCATGTCGCCAGGATGAATCCCTGCACCTAACATAGACTTACCAGAAACGCGCAGTAAAAATGTGGACTCCTTCTTTTCTATCAAAAAATCATCAAGACTCATGGAATCTGCCAGTTCCTCTTCTGCAGGAGATGGCCATCCCGCTTCTACTGTGCCCAATAGACGAGCACCATGCAATAACTTCTTTGGAGTAAGGCGTCCACGTGAGTCCTTGGTTACATACCCCTCCTCTATTAACTTGTTAACCACTTTGGCCACCGCGTTCTTGGACTTCAACGAAAAGAGCTCAAGCATCTCACTATAGCTGGGCAAACGTTTATATCGTGCAAAAAAACGTTGTAGTTTTTGTATCCTCTCTTGGTACATGGGTGGCATGAATACAGTATAGTGAACGATCGTTCACCTGTCAAGTACACAACATGCTCCGTATTGATCTTTTTACTACTCTCCATTACAATCTAACAACTAAAAAAGAGGGGGCAATTTTACAGAATATGAGCGAACAAGAGCAACAAGAGCTGAATCTCGTCAACAGAGGGCTGGCCCAAATGTTAAAAGGAGGCGTCATAATGGATGTAGTCAATCCTAACCAAGCCCGCATTGCAGAACAAGCAGGGGCGGTAGCGGTTATGGCACTGGAACGAGTGCCTTCAGATATTAGAAAAGAGGGCGGTGTTTCTCGCATGAGCGACCCACACATGATTAAAAGCATTCAAGAAGTGGTGTCTATTCCGGTAATGGCAAAGGTACGTATTGGACACTTTGTTGAAGCGCAAGTATTAGAAGCTCTCGAAATTGATTACATTGACGAGAGCGAAGTGCTCACACCAGCGGACAATGAATTCCACGTAGACAAATCCAAGTTTAAGGTACCATTCGTGTGTGGAGCAACAAATCTCGGTGAAGCCCTACGTCGTATTCATGAAGGTGCATCGATGATCCGTACGAAAGGAGAAGCCGGCACTGGAAATGTGGTGCAAGCAGTCACACACTGGCGCAGCATAACACGAGAACTTGCAGCACTGAAAGAAATGACAGATGAACAACTTCACATCGCAGCAGAAGCAATGCGTGTCCCCTTCTCTCTTGTGCAAGAAGTACAAAAAGCAGGACGACTGCCTGTTGTGAATTTTGCTGCAGGTGGTATTGCTACTCCGTCTGATGCTGCACTTATGATGCAGTTAGGATGTGATGGTGTATTTGTTGGTTCAGGTATTTTCAAATCTGAACGTCAAGCGAACACGGCAAAAGCTATTGTCGAAGCAGTGATGAATTTCAACAACCCAAAAGAGATCGCACGCGTGTCTGAACAACTTGGTAATGCAATGCAATCGTTAAATGCAGATGAGCTCCAAACAAAATTAGCTGAACGCGGTTGGTAATATGAAAATCGGAGTGCTTGCCATTCATGGCAGTGTTGAGGAGCACATGCTTATGCTCGAAGCCGTCGGTGCCTCTGCTGTTGAAGTTCGCTATCCAGAACAACTTGGGATGATCGGCGGATTAATCATACCTGGAGGTGAGACAACAACATTGTCAAAGCTTATGCGCAGTTATGGTTTATTTGAAGAATTGCAGAAACATATTATCCAGGGGCTACCTGTATGGGGTACATGCGCTGGTGCAATTTTACTTGCAAAGGAAGTGACAGGAAAAAATCCACCAGAAGCATTGAATGTGATGGATATCACAGCAGATAGAAATGCCTATGGACGTCAGACCGCCAGCTTTGTTGCAGACGTCTGTATTGAAATTGGTGATCATGAAAGTAAAATACAAGGAGTATTTATCCGTTCACCAAAGATACAACCATTGACGACAGAGAATGTCTACGTGATTGGTCGCGTTGATGATCAACCGGTCTTGATTCAACAAGACAACATGCTCGCAAGTAGCTTCCATCCAGAACTCACACAAGACACGAGTCTCCATCGCGCATTTGTGCAGATGGCAGAACGCGCTTCGTAAAAGGCTTGCAAGGAAGTGAAAATTATGCTATACTATTTTTATAGTTCTAGAAAATAGAAACAAAATATCATGCAACATCATATTCAACTAGGAGTATTTCGCACATTAATTTTGGGCGCTTTTTTTAGTCTCTTATTCATTCTCGGCTCAACACAAGTTTTTGCACAACAGATTGCGACCATTACTGACAATGTCGACTCTTCAGAAATACAAACAAAGGTACTTAAAATAAAAGGTAAGAATGGAATTATTCGTCATTCAGGAAAAAAAGGAACAGTCATTTTTAATAGTAAAGCAACATTCAAAAAGAAGGCTACACTCAATCAACCACTCAATGCTAAAAAGAATATCTATAATTCAAAAGGAGCGGTAACAGTTCAAGACGACCTAACTGTCTCTGGTCTGATTAATGGAGTAGATATTTCAGCATTACAAACAACAGTCGATGCGTTAGAAATCGCAAATATCGCATATACCGCAGGAAGTGGTCTTACATTGACCGGCACTAGCTTCTCACTGTTGACTACATGTGCATCAGGTGAGGTGTTGAAATATAACGGTTCTGCTTGGGCGTGCGCAGCAGATGCTGATACTGCTGACACCAATACAACATACAGCGCCGGCACCGGTATCGATATTTCCTCTACTGTTGTTTCTGCGACCCTGGGAACATCGATTGATACATCAGAAATTGATGCAAACACGATTACCGATAGTGATATTGACTTGAGTGGTAACTGGACTATTACTGGAAACTTTGTAAACACCACCAACCCGTGGGCAGATAACGAAGTGGCTGATGCACTCACTATTTCTGGAGGTACGATTGATGATTCCACGATTGGTGCGACCACTGAATCGACAGGTAACTTTACTCATCTGCAAGTGTATGATGCTGGTATTGAGACAAACCTTCGACAGCAGTTACCACGCGCAGGTACGACAGCAGTCATTGATGCGACGGTAGATTCACCAACTCCTCCTCTTTCAGTTAAGCCGTCCGCAATTGTGAATAACAATGGGACTTTACTAATTGCTTATCATGATGGTGGAGACAACGGAACGCTTAAAATGGCAACTTGTCCTGTAGAATCCTCTATCTGTGCAACACCCACTATTGTTGAAGTTGATTCGACAGCTGACTCTGGTTACTTTGCATCCATTGCCTTGGACCCTACAACCGGATTACCTCTGATCGCTCATTTCGACAATACCGGGAGAAATGTCATTTTGAACATTTGCACGAACGCATCTTGCTCTAGTTCCACGAGAGTAGTTGTTGCAGAACCAGGCACTGTTGGTTATGGCTTGTCGCTTACACTAACGTCTACTGGATTTCCCATAATGTCATATACTGATGCTACTAATCTTATTGTAGCAGCCTGTGATGACGCTGCATGCGCAACATCCACAAAAACAACAGTTCAAGCTAGTGACGCAAGTGCATCTATCTTTGCTACTTCCATAGCACTCAATCCAAATAGTGGATTCCCAAATATTGCGTATGTTGATGTAAATAATGACATCAGCTTGGCACAGTGCACCACGGCAACCTGCAGCACCGATACAACTGTTATAATGGATGCAATCATCTCAGCAGAAGATGTTTCATTAACTATGTCAGGAGATGGTTTCCCGGTAGTCGCGTATGTTGATGGTACAGATCTCAAAACTGCTGCATGTACAACCACTGGCTGTGCAGAAGCGAATGCCACTCTAACTACAGTAAGCACTACAGCTGGAGCATATGTTAGTGCCACCACTGGAACTGACGGATTCCCTGTAATTGCCTATGAATCAAATGTCACGGATAATCTAGAAGCTATTAAATGTGGTTCTGTAAACTGTGCAACAAACTCGGCAGCAATCACTGTTGATGCCGGTGCTGTAGACAACGTCGCCGTGGCAATTAGCTACGATGGACGACCAATCATTGCCTTTAATGAAACTACAGGAAGTGGCAGTCTAGAAGTCTACCAAGCAGCAAATAAATTCATCACAGACTACTTCTTCACCAGATAACACCAACAACTTTTGAAGAGAGGTTATTACTTGTGGATAGCCTCTCTTTTTTATATACTGTACTACCATAAATATCCTTGACAAAACCAAGGAAACATTGCTAAGTTCATCAGTTCTAAAACAGCGCCCTGTCGATAGAGCCAATACTGTTTTTTGGTTCT
>CAZMTW010000055.1:0-7600 GCA_964569285.1 uncultured Gammaproteobacteria bacterium | reverse complement strand
TAGCATACATTAGCAAAAAAATCAACCTCCCACGCACCCAAAAGGTAACGGTATCCTACAATGGCTGTTCAGATATATCCTGGTCTTCCATTTTCGTATTTGTTATTAATAAACCCGGAATCTTCAGTCGATAGTATTCGCCGACAACTCGAATACTCAGCACTTCAAGATCAGAAACACTTTATTGATCACCCGGATGGTCCTGAGCAAGCGAATATTGATCAACTGAAAGAACGAGTTCGAATCACTACGGAAGCGGTTGGTTCGGAACCCGGACGAGATATTATATATCGACTGACGTATCTATCTGAGGAACTGTGGGATCAGCTTTCTGCACGACCAGATGTATTAAAATTGTTTTTAAACAGCAAGAAGACCACTTTGCCACTCGTTGCATTTACATTTCCTGATGCGATACTCACGAACGAAAAGCTTTGTGAGTACGCGTTGCCTGATGCATTGAGGGACAGCCCGGACCTTATGCAGTCTGCTTTGGATGTTATTGAATTTTATGAAGAAAGAGGTTCATCAGTTCGTGAACGAGTAAAATCGTCGATTGGTGATTCGACCTGGATGACTCTTGTAACGGCATATAGGGGACAGCCGTGGCTGTTCACACCAGAAAGTCAGTCTGTTATTGATCGACTTGCGCTTGATAATTTCTCACCGCTAACGACATTGACTCAAGAGGAGTGGAGTGGGTTTATGCAGGATTCTACTCACTATTTATTCCAATGGTCGAACGAGCTTTCTGAATGCATTGAAGCGTGGAGACAAGGAGCACCTGTTCTTACTGCTCAAGAAATTGCTCAATTACAGCACTATGTTGATGGTATTCCATGGAAAGAGGCAAAAGCATTTGCCGAGCGATTGCGTGCTGGTGAGGATGTTAAAAGTATAGTTGCAGGTAAAGATGGTGGTGATCAATATACCGATCAGGAGTGGAAGCGGGCACGAAGGGAGTATTTCATGAAACGTGTAGTAGATGTTGCACCAGGCGTTGCCAAATTA
Source organism: uncultured Gammaproteobacteria bacterium (assembly GCA_964569285.1). Lineage (GTDB taxonomy): Bacteria > Patescibacteriota > Patescibacteriia > UBA9570 > XYC2-FULL-38-9 > CAZMTW01. Next base: position 6,589 of record CAZMTW010000055.1, on the reverse strand, counting down.
AACTTATCAGTGTCACTGATGGAGAACGTATCTCAGTTGCCTCATGGCGTGCTGCGTAGCTTAGAACGATTCGCGGTTCAAGCTCCAGACATGCATGAGTTAGATAATGTTCGTTTGGATAATCTTATTTTTGTCGCTGCGCACGATAGATCAACCGAGGTATTGTATTTATTATCGTTATCAAGAAGTTATACATATAATATAATCAATGGATCTAGTGATGCTGTTCGGCGTTTTTGTGATGATATGACAATGGAAGTTGTAGATCGATTGCGTGCATGGCCGGAGAATGTAGTGTTGGATGTGCTATACGCGCCAGAGTTTTTTGCTGACCCGCGTGCGGATCAGGTACTAGAATTCGTAGCAGAGTTACGCGCTATACATGGTGATAGTTTTCATATTTGGATGTCTGAATTATTAATGTTTGATATTCAGATTGATCGTACAAACCTACAACAACTTCAAGACAATTCTGGGCTGCCGGTAACTGACGGTAATCTTGGTAGATTGCGAGTGGCCACTGAGGGGAGCATGCGTGAGACTCTTGATAAAGTTTTGGCTATGGGGCAGGGCAATTCTAAAGTTGATTTTTCAAATGTACGCGAGCAATTGCAGTCGTTAACCCCGAGATTGGCTCGGCATGTCATTCAGGAGATAGCTGATGGTAGTATCGGATGGAGCATTTTAGATCATCGAGAAGAGTTAGTACGTGATTTTGGGTATACTGATGATGATTTTGCACAGCTGGTTTATAGTCTTTATCGTTCAGATTCAAAGAGTATGCCTGCTGTTGATGCTGGTACGGCTACAGTGTTACTCACGGAGCCTGGCAAAGATGATGATAGTATGGCATCAAGATTCAAAAATATTCGTCCAGTATACAAAGGAAATATTCTGGATCTTTTTGCATTGGTTCGTGATAGACCTGGTGTGGTTGTGTCGTTGGTCAGTTTAGGATGGGATTCTATACCAAAAGAATTTAAGCAGCAGAAAGCGTTTTGGGAAATCCTGCGAGAAGGTGATGTTTCTCGATTCCTTGAGCATTATGAAGAACACGACAAAAGTGTACCTATTACTGAGGAGGTTATTTCTAAAATCATATCTGTTGGTACACCTGCTGAGGTTAATATTCTATTTGGTTTTGCGAAGACTGGTGAAATTGCGCTTTCAGATGAGCAGCAAGGTGATCTTGCGCTACGGTATGTAGGAGAAGGACAAATTGACCCTTGGTTTGAGGATGCGGAAAAAAGCGAGTTATTGCAGAAGCAATTTGCAGCTATTGTTCGAGGCTGGAAAGCGTCTCCAGAAGATAGTCGTCAGCTATTGGGTGCGTTTACTGAAGCAGGAGTTATTAGTTCTGCAGACGTAGAAATCACAAGAAGTTGTTCGGCAGTAACTGAGTTAAAATTACTATCCGCTATACTGCGTTGGAAAGGCAATGGTATGAGTAATTTGAACCAGGAGCTCGATGGCGCGGTAGGAGAACGAATATTATATTTGAGTGAACGGCCGCAGGTAAATTTTTCAAGCGTTGTGCGATCAATGGTGAGACAAGAATTTTCTTTGTTGGATAAGCAAGAGGTCCCAGAAGATGGGATTGCTATTAATGAGACTAACTGGTTGCCGTTGGTCATGGCGTATGTACGAACCACGATTGACGATCATCAGATTCCAAAGCCTGGTAATGACACAACTGAGCGTGTGACAAACATGTTCAAGCGCACAGATGTGAAGGACTATTGTTTGAGCCGTTTGCAGGAGTTGTGGCAGGAATATTTAGACGCAGACCAACCCGAGCGTATGTCTGGACGTTTATTGGTTCTGACAGGGTTTATTGATGATTGTGAAGGGGCTGGGCCGATGAGCCAGTTCGAGGCGTTGAGTTTATTCATTCATTCAGTCAGATGGGCGTTAGCCAAACCGAAAACAGTTGATCGAACAAAAGGGGAGTTGGTTCGTGGTTTAGCTACTATGGAAAATCGTTTTGGACGCGAAGGCTGGTCTAATGATACGAAAGCGAATTTCTATAATGTATCTCGTGATATTACGGAAGCAGCTCCAAGTGTTGCGGCTGAATTTATGCAGGCGTTTGAAGCGCTTTCTCCAAGTGAGCTGGGCCGTTTTCAAGCAGAGGTGTATCCACTGGTTCGTGCGTGGTTGGCTGTACAAGGGAAGTCTGGAAAAAATGGAACATTAGTGCATAACCCAAGAGAGTTAGTGTTGGGGCGCAGAAGTATTCGTGAATTTGCAGCAACAGCTAAGGAAGCTACTGTAGCGAAGGAAGCGGCAGTAGCAGAGAAGAAAGATGGAGCAGCAAAAATTGCGGAAGAAGAACAGAAGACACAAGGTGCTATTCAGTCCTTACGTGAACACGTCATTGGCGAGTTGAAAGTTCGGTTTAAGGAACGCTTTGGCATTACGAATATTCCGGAGCAGTTCACTGCAGAGCATGTGCATGCGTTAACGAATATGTCATTGTACTTAGCCAACTTAGCAAAACGCACACCACAAAATGAACAGATGTTAGGATGGTATCTTGCGTTGATGGTGAATGATAAGTGGGATGCATTTAGACGTGGTGAAGATATTAATCCGGAGGATTATATTGAATCAGCCAAGGCGACCGCTATTGCAGAGGTTATGAAGCGACGAAAAGAGTACAGCCCAATTACAGCAAAACGATTAAATATTGCAGAGGAAGAGGTTGCGGAATTCCAAGCAATTCTTCAGCAAGAAACAGCGCAGATTGCGATTGGTGATATTGAAACAATTGATGTCAAATTGGGTAATGTCATTACAAATTTACGTACGTTGCTCGATCCTGATTTGTATACTGATGGAGTCGACAAGATGCGTATTGATTTATTAGTAGAGTTTGGTAATAAGCTTCTTGGGCGCGTTGCTGCTAAAATGCATCAGAGCATCAGCATGCCTGAGAGGGAAATTAAGTTTAGTGATGAAGAAATTGCGGTGCGGGCGCGTGTAGAGGAGGCGCTAACCGCTGAGGGCATTGAATTGTCTGCCGATAATATCAAAACGAGTTTTCAGTCTGGTATGAAAGCATTGTCTTTAGTTGCAGGAGTAGTGCGATACGTTGAGGAGGTACATGCCGAAGACGATATTAATCAAGTTAGAACCTTGCTTAAACCGTCTGAAGAAATTGTTGCTATATTTAATCGTCTCGATGAAGAGTTCACACAAGCATCAGGTGCACTGGCGTTAACTCAGGACTTGGATTATCTAGAAAATATTATTGTGAAGCGTGAGGATGAGTTGGATCCGGACGAGATGGAATTATTAAGAGGTTACGTTAACAGTGTTCGTGCACAGGTTATTACATTACAGAATACCTACGACCAGGTGAAGGCAAAGTTTAGTGCAATGAGCAAAGCGAACCATGATACGGATAATGCATTGCTCAGTGAACGATTAGGACAGATCAGTCACATTATTAATACAAAAGAGGTCCAGCAAACAGTGACAAGTACGCTTACGCATAACATGAATGCGATTATTGAAAATATTCGGGCATGTCTGTCTTGTAAAACAGCTGGGTGTAACAATGATACAGATTTAACCTTTGGTGATAGCAATAAATTTTTCATCTACAGTAATACCGAAGCGCAAGCAAAGGGTAGTATTGCTGACCAAATTGTGTATATAGAGCCGGTGACGCATAGCGATGGACGGCAGGAAATGTCGCTTGTGTTTGATACTATGTATGGATCGTGCACACCGTTTATATTAACGAACCACATCAGGGCTGCTGCAAAAAAACTACAGCTTATTAAAAAACGATTTCCAGAAAGTACCATTTCGTTGTTTGTGACAGGTGCATCAATGAGAACAAGTGGTGTCTCTGCAGAAATGTTAGGAGATCGCTTAAAGGCTGAGCTTGGGAATGATGTAGAAATAGTTTCTAGCACAGATGCAGAAGTAGACGTTGTTCAGTCTGCTGCTGGTGATCATTACGTTGAATTTGGTGGAGATGTAAGAACAGTTGGAAAACGTACGGTGTCCGGGTTAGTCGTGCGAGTATAAGTATGATGTATCAGCGATAGTCTAGTGTAGTGTCATAGAATATATTGATACAAAAAAGGCGACCGCGATGGTCGCCTTTTGCATAGTGATTGTGTTATTTGGAGCCGACGGTTTCGAAGAAGAGTCTCTTCGAAAATACGGATACATTCTTTTTATTGAATCGTGCTTTAATGCGCACTGAGTATCGGGTGCCGGTGTCGAGGCCGATTATCTTTGTCTTTTTCTTTTTTACTTTCTTTTTCTTTACGATTTTATTTGTGCTATCGAAGATGCGTACGAGGTATTTTTTTACTGTGCCCCGTGGTTTTTTCCATCGAAGTGTAATTGTTCCAGCCCCTCTACTGCCGATTGAACGATTCGTGACACGCACATTTTTTGTTTTTGCTGGTTTGGTTCTAAGTGTTTTTGCATCGGACCATCCTGATGTTGAACCACTTGTACCAACTGATCGTACACGGAATTGATACTTTTTGTTTGACTTCAACTTTTTAACCATTTTCGCATTCGATGAAGCTGCGAGAGTATTTTTGACAGTACCTGTTTTTACATTAGTGACTTGAACCTCATATGAAGCTGCGTTCTCTTCTGCTTTCCAACTGAGTGATATCTTCGTTGGTTTCCTTTTTGTTGCTTTTGGTGTATTTGGTTTTGTCAGCAATGTATCTTCACCTTCATCACCAGTGAGAATACTTTTACTTGATAGAATAGCAAATTTAGAAGCATGATCAACCGACACAGTGAATTCGTTATTCTCTGTGTCAATTACGACGCCACCATCCACATTCTGCCATGCGTCTGCTGCATCTGCATAGTATCCGACTGAGAGATCATCCTCGGTAATTCCGGCATCCGTAAGATCACTTTCAGAGTAGGGAAGGGTAATGGTAATCGCACTTGCAAATTGTGTGATAGGGCTGTTATTACCATCTGTGAAATTCAGTTCGTATCCGATGCTGACTGGTGCAACTCCTGCTTCGTGTGCAATTTCTGCAACTGGCGTGACCACTAATGTTACTTGTGCAATATTTTCTGCAGTGATTGCATTTGCAGGGATATTGATTACCACTCCATTACTGAGCGTAGTGACAACAGGTTCATTTGGATCAAATTGTACAGTTACCGGATCAGGAAGAGTTAACGAGCTGCTCAGAGAAAGATTTTGACTAGTCGTTTCACTCGAGAGGAGGACTCTCGATTGTTCACTGTATTGAGCAATATTTCCTGATTGATAAATTGCACCGATATACCATGTTTCGCCATTGGTCACAGGTAATGAGAAGGCTCCTGCGCTGTCTGATCGTACATTCACATCAGCACCATTTGTAGAGAAGGCATATACAAATGCATCTGCAACACCATCACCGACAGCAAGTGTACGAATATTGTTAATCGTGATACCAACACCATCACTGACAACGCCGGTTATGGTTGCGTCTGATGCAAGGAATTTGAGCACAAGTCCTGTGGCACCACCTGCAGTATCTGCTGTGACCTCTGCTGGTTGAGGGTTCAGGTACTCTGCTGAGGATGCTGTGAGGAAATACGTTCCAGATGGTACGTCCATGCTGAAGTTTCCCCCATCATCTGTATAGGTGGTTTGTTCTACTAATCCGTATGTTGTTTCTGTTGCCGTGTCGGATGTGCCATAGCTCGTTGATGCTTTAACAAATGTTGGACTAGTGATCGCGTCGCCATTTGGGTCTACAACTGTTCCAGAAATTGTCGCATCATTATCGAGCATTGAGAAGTTAACTGTTTTGGTATCTCCAGATGCAACAGTGATTGTTGATAAGCTATTTGTATTATCTCCATACCAACTCCAGTTGCCCCATGTCCAGTAGCTGAGATTCCAAGTACCAGCTGAGAGTTGTAATGTATATGAAGATTCATTGTTCACATATGCGTATGCCCATCCTCCTGCATTGCTATGAGCAAATACTTCTCCACTAATCGCTTCTGCTATTCCTTCTTGATTTAGGAATTGGCCAGTAACCGTAACATCGTTTACTCCCATGACAAGCGTTGCTGCATGTGTTGTGTCTTTTGTAAGCGCCATGGATGTGGATGCGACGTCGTCGAGTAACAATCCAGAATAGGTATAGCTGGTGTCATCAACACCTGCCCACCCCCAATTATTGTAGGAATAGTAGTTGACGGTGTATGCAACTCCAGATGAAAGAGGGAGTTGGCAATTACCTCTATTGACATAGCAACCTGTACCCCAGTATCCATAGTCTCCAGCAGAATCAGTTACAGACACCCAACCATGTTCACTAGTGAGTTCAGTACCATCTGTATCTTTTGCTGTGAACACAACTGTGGCATCAGCGATATCGAAGATAAAATCTTGTCCAGAAACTGTTTCATTATCATCAACAGTTACAGTCACCGGACCACCAGAGAAGATTACTTTTTGTCCAGATGCCGTTGTGACATCCCATGTGTACGTATAGACAGTCCAATCTCCAGGGCCTACTAATAAATTATAGTGTCCTGCTGAGTCTGTTGTTGCATACGCAGAATCCCATCCGCCATCTTGTTTATATGC
>CAZMTW010000054.1:0-7698 GCA_964569285.1 uncultured Gammaproteobacteria bacterium | reverse complement strand
CATCTGGCATCATCCCACTGTTTGGAATAACTCCAATATGAACAAATACACCGTCTGTTTCCACACTATGCTCTTCTGCGGTCGTGGTGTTGTTGTAGATAATGTTCTTCACTGTCATCTCTCCTTCAATTCTTGAGGTTTCGGCATTATAAATGACATCAATATTGTCATGTGCCTCGACCTTATCAATCAATACCTGCTCACCATTAAACGAGTCATTAATGTTTATGAGAGTGACATGCTGAGCAATTTCTCCGAGCATTAATGCCGACTCTAATCCACTGTTACCGCCACCGACAACAACCACCTTTTTGCCTTTATACAGCGGACCGTCGCATGTCGTGCAATATGTAACACCTTTTCCTCTGTATTCTTCTTCGCCAGGAATTTGTAAATGACGAGGGTGTGCTCCAGCTGCGACAATAACCGCTGTTGCTTCATACACTACTTCCTTACCTCCTTTTAACGCTTTTATTTCAAATACATCTCCCTTTTTTGTAATCTGTTCTACTCGAACACCAAGTTCTGGTTCAACATTATTTGCCGTCAGATGTTCACGAAATTTGTCTGATAGCTCAATACCATTTGTTTCTGAAAAGCCTGGATAGTTCCATATCTCGCCAGAAGTTGCCACCTCTCCTCCGAAATCATCAGAAATTAATGCAAAGTTAAGTTTTCGTCGCGCAGCGTATACTCCGGCCGCAGTACCTGCAGCAGAACCTCCAATAATGACTAGATCGTACATGGTGAATGTTATTCAATATCTATTAATTCTTTTTTCCCAAATGCATAAAATGGTGTTGAAGACCAAACATAACAACAACGAGCGCGAGAATCACCGAGCTTGTTCCAACAATCAATCCAAAATATGAAATAAGCCCCCAAATACTTGCAGAGGTATTTATGGCATTACCAGCAAAACCTATCCCACTAATTAATAATAAGAAGAAAAATGGAATAGCACCGAATAATGCTATGAGCAATGAATCGTGAAGAGAAAAGCGCTTATAATGTGATAGCAACTCTTGTGTGAACCACAACCAAAACGCGGTTAATGCGACAGGTAATGCTATTAACAAATAGAGCCATGTAGGCAATACAGTGTAGGATGCTGCAATGAGTAATAGAAACGCGACAATCAAGAATGTATTACAGAGCGCCAAAAGAACACCTAGTTCTGATGAATGAAGCTTTTGTTGTTGTATTCGTTTACCCACATGGTGGAGTGCTTTCGTCATAACAGTAGTATACCAGATTGTTATTTATTCAGCACATTATCGAGAATCCAACGTATCTTTGTTGGCCGAAACAGTATCCACGCCATACCAATAAGCATAAGAGCGTCTCGTGTTAATACGGCGAGTGGACTCTCTCCAAGTTGAATGAGACTGCCAGAACATCCACAGTCCGGCAATTCTAGGCCACGCATCATTGCTTGTGCAATAAAGAGAATGAACATGATAAGCATGCCGGTTATGCCTATCACTGACCATTGTGTGAACAATCCAAGAACCAAGAATAAACCAAATAATATTTCTAACACAATAAGTATTGTTCCTAATGATGGTATCAGATTGATCGGCAGCAGTTCATAATGACTTATCGCATCGTAGAAATCCTGACGTGGCTCTATAGCTTTTACAATACCGAATACAAGAAACAACCCACCCACTAGAAATCGTATCACAAACAACACAACCGATTCGATTCGGGATTGTGTTGATGTATGTGGAGACTCCATGCCTACTGAGCTAATACTGCGTCAATCGCCTCTGGTAGTGCTACTGATATTGCTCCTGTTCCAATGCGCTCTCCATTCACGAAAAATGATGGGGTAGAATTAACTCCAACTGATCGTGCCTCGGACACATCTTCGTTTACACGATCTGCGGTGTCATCGCTGCTGGTGCAGAAAAGAAACTGATCGACATCCATTCCGACCTCTGTTGCGTATTCAATAAATAGATCCTCAACATCTTTCTTTGATGATAATGATGACCAAGTATCTTGTTGCTCAAACACAACATCATGAAATGGGAAGAAGAAGTCTTGTTGGAACGCACATTCACCAGCGATTGCTGCTGTAACACCATAATCATGCTGTGGAAGTGGAAAATCATTATATTCAAACCGTACAGTGTCACCATATTTCTCAAGAACAGCCTTTGCCGCAGGTGCAGCACTGGCGCATGCAGGACATTGGAAATCAGCATATTCCTCTACTAATACCGTTGCTTCGACCGGTCCAGTAGACGGATCAGGAGATACATCAACTACCGTATCTGTAGAACCACCACTTGAAGACAACATCCAAATAAAAGCGATAATAACTACAGCAATAGCAGCTGCAATACCGTTCCGCATCATTGACTGCTTTTTTACCACCTGTTCTTTCTTTGCATTCTTTTCCTCTCGCTGTTGTTGTAGACGCTCTTTTTTTGTACGTTGTTGTTCTTCTTCCATATTAATAAAGTGATTTAGCTTCTTCTAATGAAATTTGTTGAATTTTCGGTGCATTACCTGCACAACCAAATGCGATCATGCGTGCTTTTACCATTTCGGTGAGTGCATCCCGAGCTGGACCGAGATATTTACGTGGATCAAACTCTTCTGGATTCTCCATGAGGACTTTTCTCACTGCGCCGGTCATTGCAATACGTGCATCAGTGTCCACATTGATTTTTGTGACACCATGTTTCACTGTCTGCTTGAGTTGATCGATGTCTACACCTTTTGCATTCGGCATCTTCCCGCCGTATTGATTGACTACAGCGGTTAATTCTTCCGGTACTGAAGATGATCCATGCATCACTAACGCTGTATGTGGCAATTTTGCATGTATCTCTTCAAGTAATTCAAATTCTAATTCACTCTTCCCTTCAAATTTAAATGCACCGTGCGATGTCCCAATGGCAATTGCTAGCGCATCAACTGGTGCAGCCTCAATAAACTTCACCGCTTGCTCAGAATCAGTGAGGTGAATTTTATTTATCCCAGCTTCGTCTTCTACACCACCAATAGTTCCGAGTTCTGCTTCGACAGATACGCCAAGAGGACGAGCATAATCTAATACCGATTTGGTTACTTCAAGATTTTCTTCAAACGACAACGCTCGTTTACCTGTTGGATCAAGAGAACCGTCAATCATCACAGATGTAAAACCAAGTTCGATGGCCGTTTTTACTGTCTCTAAGTCGGGACCGTGATCGAGGTGCATTGCAATAGGAATTTCTGGATGTTCTTCAGCTGCAGCCTCAATCAATCGCTGAATGTACACTAATCGAGCATACTTAAGTGCCCCACGAGAAACTTGAATAAAGACAGGAGACTGGGTATCAGCCGCGCCATCAATAATGGCTTGTACCTGCTCCATGTTGTTTGCATTAAATGCACCGACCGCATATCCATTTTTAAATGCGTGATCGAATAGAATTTTTCCTGGTACTAACATATTGTATATATTTATCTACTATGCTGAATAGTTTATCAAAAACGCCGCGATATTTCAATCGCAGCGTGTGTATATCTATTGAAAGAGAACGTTGAGTCGTTTTCTGTCTAATGAGTGAATGGAATCGATAAATCGAACTGAGCCTTCTTGCAGTGACATGACGACTGTGCTCACACGAGCACCGCCTGGAAAAAATCGTACCGCTTCTAACATATCTCCCTTGGTCACACCAGTTGCTGCAAAGAGAATGTTTTTCCCTGGAGCGAGGTCATTTATTTTCAATACTTTGTTTGGATTTGTCACTCCTGCTTTTTTCAGTCGCTTTCGGTCGACATCATCTCTCACCACAAACTGTGCTTGCATATATCCTTTGAGACATTTCAATGCCGCTGCGGTAATCACACCTTCTGGAGCAGCGCCTACACCCATAACAGCGTGAACATTTGGTCCGTGCACCGTTGCAGCAAGTGATGGCATGATATCTCCATCTCCAATCAATCGAATGCGTGCACCAGATGCTCGAATCTCTTTTATTAAGTCATCGTGCCTATCTCTTTCGAGTACGACAACAACCAATTCCTTTGGAGTACGCTTTAATGAACGAGCCAGCGCATTGATATTCTTCTTTACTGGAGCATTAATGTCGACCTTCCCAGCCGCTTCTGGACTCACAATCAGTTTGTTCATGTAGATATCCGGCGCATGAAGTAATCCACCTCGTTCCGACATGGCCATCACAGTAATCGAGTTGTAATCACCTGTAGCACAGAGATTTGTCCCTTCGAGTGGATCGACCGCAATATCAATAAGAGGTGAACCAGCTTTTCCCTTCCCTACTTTTTCTCCAATATACAACATAGGTGCTTCATCGCGCTCCCCTTCCCCAATAACAATTCTGCCTTGAATATCTAACTCATTTAACCGCTTACGCATTGCTGTTGTGGCAACATCGTCGGCCTTATGACGGTCGCCTGTTCCCATTTCTCGTGCTGATGCAATTGCTGCATCCTCAACAACGCTGACGAGGTCGAGTTCTAGTAATTTATGCATATCCCTTAATATTATTCTATTTCAAATCAGAAGCAGTATACCATAATTCTTCATTTTTCACGATTCTGGCGCACATTGAATGCCATTTCCATCAGTGTAACAGATGATTCTGCCTAGTATGTCAGTGCGAAAGACCCGAATACCGAATGCATTGAGTTTATAGAGAGGACCGGCGTGTGGATGATTAAATTTGTTATCGACGCCTACAGAAATGAGTGCGATGGATGGCGTGGTCGCTTCTAAGAATGCCGCTGTTGTACTCGTTCGACTACCATGATGCCCAATTTTGAGCAGATCTACATCCAGCGTACTATGGCCAAACGTATCGTACTTCTCTACAATTTCATCTTCTATTTCAGTTGGCGCATCACCAGTAAAAAGAGCGCTGAATTGCTTGTAATGCAAAATAAACATAACGGAGTCATCATTTGGATCTTCATGAACATTCGGCGGATCTGGATGTAGGAATTCAAGCCACACGTTTTCTTCTATATCTAACCGCATCCCTCGTACTGCATTACCCACCTCTACTCCCTGCTCATTCCACGTATCGAGTTCTCGAGAGAAGCCAGTGCTTTTTTGTGATCCACTCGATATGAATCTTTCAATGGTGTAGTCGTCAGGCAATTCTGTCAGTCCGGCAATATGATCGGCATCTGGATGAGTTGCAATAACGAGTTCTATAGCATGATCATATGGTGGCATTACCTCTCCCAACTCTGTGAGGACTCGACGGTCTGGACCTCCATCGACGATGATGTCGAACCCTTGTGGTGTGCGAATATGAAATGCGTCACCTTGGCCAATATCGAGCATCTCTATTCTGAGTTGATCTGATGTACTTGGGACCCATGACATATACATATATGCTATGAATCCACATACAGCGACAACATATATAATTATTGTGGTGACAGATTTCATTTTCATTGTTCTGTTTTACGTATAGCAAGATACCAACCAATAAGAATGAGATGCGCAGAAACAAATAAGAGTATCAATACATTAAAATCAGGAATCTCTATGGAAGCAAACGGCAGTTGTGCAAACCATTTCACAATGCGAATCATAAGATGAATGAGGTAGTACAGCGGAATCGCGACCCACGTCGCGGCTGCGTGCGACACTTGTGCCAGTCCCGTCACGACGATTCCACCCATCATGACGAGAGGCATGAACGGAACGAGGATGGTATTTGCGAAAAGAGCGATTGGAGAAAAGTTATTGAATGAGTAGGCGATAAGAGGCGCTGTTGCGATGATTGCTGAAAGTGATGTGGCTATTGAGCTGCGCAGACCAAGTTGAACTGGTATGAAGGTCATACGATCCTGAAACCACTGACCAAAAACAATAATACCTGCTGTAGCACCAAATGAGAGTTGAAATCCCGCGTCGTATATAAGTAAAAGTGGGTTGAGTAGCAGCATGCCTGTCCCGGCTAACAATAATACGCGCAACGACTGGCTCCTCCGGCCAAGCATTTCTGCTATGAGAACGGTGGCCCCAAAAATAGTTGCACGGGTTGCAGAGGGCTGTCCGCCAGTTACAATAACGTACGTTACAAGAAGAATGATTACAGTGATGATCATAGTTCTTCGTGGCATACGCAGCGCCTTGCACATGCTCATTATCATTGCAGTGAGAAGTGATACATGAAGGCCTGAGATCACAAGAAGGTGAGAGGTGCCGGTGGTTCGAAATGCATCCATAATCTTTTGTGGCACTGCCCGCTTATCTCCAAACAAAGCGCCTAGTAGGATAGTGTGTTCTGGAGGCGCGAGTGTGTGACGTAACCCGCTCATTAATCGAGATTTGAAATCGAAAAGATGAGTGCGTACCGATTGTGTGCGCCCGAGTACTTCTCTGCCGGGAAAAGAACACAATGCTGAAATATGATACCTCTCCAGATATCGGTCATACCGAAATCCATCAAATGGTTCTGGTTTGTGCAGCATGCAACGAAGCAGCAACTGCTCTCCTATTCTCGCTCTTGGCTGAAGGGGCGCTTTCACTTGAACTAAACCTTCTACACTGGTGCTTTCAACAACAAAACGCTGAGAGTCTACCAGTAACTCAGGCTCGCGTACAACTGTTGCTTCGAATTCAATAAACTCCTCGTACGGATTCTCATTAAATGAAGGAACAAACTGAGAGCGAGCCATTCCTGTAACCGCTCCAATAAAAAGCATACTGACCGCCTTAGTTTTCTTCGAAGAGAATACAAATAAGACACTGCCTGCGATACCCACAACAATAAGATACAACGCCTGAATTGTGATGACAGTCCCAGCCCCAATGCCCACTCCTATTCCAAGACAGAGCAATGCCAGTGCCACTGATTTATGTAACATAAAACCCCTACGCAGAGGGGTGTGTCCAAAATAAGCGTATCACAGCAAATGGATGATGACAACATGAATTGTTTCGGGTATCAAAAAAGGGACGCGGGAGCGCCCCCTTTTTATACTGCGCTTCTGTTAGAACAAATCTGTGTCTGTCTTTACAATTGCTCGTAGCTTATTGCCCTTGTTAAGCAAAAAAATGTAATAGTCACCGTGTCTGCTGTATTCAATTGGCGTAAAGTTCTTTTTCATTCTAACTATTGGTGCACCAGACAGATTCTTAGCTACATTCCACTTGCGTAAGAGGAAATACTTCTTTGATGGCGAACGGAACCATTCCAGTGTTTTTTTGGCATTGGATGAGTACGTGACTCCAGAGGAATACGCCTTATACCATCTTCTGCCAGCATACCGGTTCTTTCTCTTCAGCGGTTGTGTCCACTGACTTGCACCGGGCTTGTACGTGGAAACGTACAACTTTTTCTTATGCTTCCAGAACATATTGATTTTACCATTCTCGAATGCCTGAATGTTGGGAATACGAAGTGAGCCAGATTTATTGAAGATGTTCGTGTCCTTTACCCAACCATTCGCGCGTTTGAGTGCGAAGTGTAGCTGCTTCTTGTTTCCTGCAGTTGATTTTATTGCAATGGATAGTTGTCCGGCCACATAGTCATTCCAGTGCATTACTCCTTGTTGTGGATCAGTTAGACCGCTGAACACCGTTTCAGTGCTATCAAGCGCATAGTCAATATACGTATTGAGGAAAATATCTCCTCCGTCTTCATACAACACATATGTTTCACGGTCTTCTCCGGTGGATCGTGTCGTTGCGTAGAAGGTTCCCGTCACTGT
>CAZMTW010000053.1:0-7706 GCA_964569285.1 uncultured Gammaproteobacteria bacterium | reverse complement strand
TAAATGTATGTTCTTGTGACTTGCTATATGGGCCTACAATAACCAGATTCGCGTGCTGTTGTATAAACGTCTTTTTTGCCACATTATTCACTTGGCTCTTTGTAACAGCGAGAACTTTTTTGAGCGCACTTTCACGGGACTCCATTGTTGGATAATAGAGTGCCTGACTCGCCCACCATGTTGCAATATTCTCCGAATCCTCCATGCGTAAACTCATCTTTCCAGTAATATACTGTTTGGCTTTTTCTAGCTCCTCATCTGTTACTTTTTTCTCACGAATATCAACAATTTCTTCTATAATTGCTTTTACCGCTTGATGGATTCGCTTCGTATCAAACCCCGCTTGAATAGTACAAGCACCCATATTTTCATATGGCGTCATCCCGGAACGAATATAATAACACAGACCCTGGCGCTCTCGGACATTAATGAATAGACGTGAGCTCATATTACCACCAAGAATCGTCGACAATACTTGAGCAGCGGGCCCTTCCTTGGACGTATATGTTGGGCCAGGAAAACTCAATGCTAAATGTGATTGCGCTGTTTTCTTTTTTTCCAAAAGAAGACGAGGCGCTTTTTGTGTATATATAAATTTCTTATATGGCGGTGTCTTTCGACGAGCAGGAGGTGATACAGCAAACTGTTTTGTAATGACAGAACGAATATTCTTTGGCAAATTTCCAGCCAATACAATCACCATGTTATCTGGATGATAATAGGTATCACGATATTCCAAAATGCGCTTGCGAGAAATCTTCATGATATTTTCTGGAGGACCTGCAATGCGATATCCAAGAGGATGATGCGCACCAAACAACAACTCTTCTGACAACTCTTCTGCTGTTGCCATAGGATTGTCTTTATACATATTGATCTCTTCAACAATAACACCGCGTTCTCGCTCAATTTCTTCCGGGTCAAACAAGGGATGAAATAATAAATCCTCCAAAATATCGATAGCAACCTCAGAATGCTGACTCGCTACCTTCACATAGTATCCCGTATAATCCTTGCTCGTAAACGCATTAAAATCAGCACCTAAACCATCCAATTCTCTTGAAATATCTAACGTCGTCGGACGATTTTCTGTTCCTTTAAAAAATAGATGTTCCAAAAAATGCGACACTCCATTAATTGACTGCGTCTCGTTACGTGAACCAACTTTAAATAAAATAAGCGCTGTCATCACATTTGTACCATTCATGTCTGCAAGTACGACTGGAATGCCGTTCTTTAATGTAAACTGCTTCATAATTTGTCTGCAAAATAACTATTTAAATCGGTAATTGCTACACGCTCTTGCTCCATTGTATCTCGATCTCGAACAGTAACCATTCCATCTTCCAGCGACTCAAAATCCACAGTGACACAATACGGCGTACCTATCTCATCTTGTCTACGATATCGCTTACCAACATTCCCATTATCATCAAATTCACATCGAAAATCTTCCTTCAGCTGATCAAATACACCATGTGCTTTTGCAACCAAATCTGGCTTGTTACGCAACAATGGGAATACAGCCACTTGAATGGGAACTAAACTCTTATGCAGTTTCAACACAACACGTGATCCATCTCCAACTTCTTCCTCCGTATACGCATCTGTAAGCACCATTAACATGGTACGCCCAACACCAACTGATGATTCTACAATATGAGGAACAAACGTTTCATTTGTTTTTCCATCGGTGTAATTCAAATCCTGACCTGACGCCTTCGCGTGTTGGGTTAAATCATAATCACCACGTGCATGAACGCCTTCCAGCTCTTTCCAACCAAACGAAAAATTATATTCAATGTCGTATGCTTCCTTTGCATAGAACACTAAATTTTCATGCTTGTGCCACTGTAAATTCTCTGGCTTGATTCCTAAATCAATGTAGTACTGCCATCGAGCCTCGCGCAATTTCTCATATTCTTCCATTTCCTGCTCTGGATGTGTGAAGTACTGCATCTCCATCTGCTCAAACTCGCGTGTGCGGAAAATAAATTGACGCGCTGTAATTTCATTTCGAAACGCTTTACCAATCTGTGCAACACCAAATGGAATCTTCACACGAGACGATGACATGACGTTCCTATAGTTCACATAAATTCCCTGACACGTTTCTCCACGAAGATATACCGGATCTTCTCCCTTGTCTGTAAAATCACCAAGGTTAGACTGTACCAATAGATTGAAATTTTTTGCTTCAGAAAAATCACTTTGACCACACTTGGGGCACCGTACTTCAGCCATGTGTTCAGTCAGCAACGCATTAATTTCCTCTTCCGACATTTTCTCATCGGCTGTAATACCCGCTGTCTCAAGTAAATGATCAACACGAGAACGCGTTTGGCACTGCTTACATTCTGCCATAGGATCAGAAAAACCACTCACATGACCGCTGGCTTCCCACACTTTTGGACTCATAAAAATACTAGCATCTAAACCAACAATATCTTCACGCATTTGCACCATCGCCTTCCACCACGCCTGCTTAATATTATTCGCCAGCTCAACTCCATATGGACCGTAGTCATACACAGCGGCAAAACCACCATAAATCTCAGATGACTGAAATACAAAACCTCTTCGCTTACAAAGGGAGATAATGTCATCTATTGTGGGTTGTTTCTTTGTTTCCTCTGGCATAACAAATGAAATCATACTAAAAATACTATCGAAATATACCACTTTTTCACGTTTGTGCCAAGTAGAACTATTGAGTTGCCAAACCAACTTGCAAGCCTCTAATATTTTCACTCCACCCTAGTAACTGAGTTTCTTTTGTTTTATGATCATACCGTAACCGAAGACGAATATAGCCTGGAACACGAATGAGCGGATCCACTTGTTGCTCGACCTGTGGAGTTCCATGCAACTGTCCATCTCGCTCAAAATAGTAATCAAACAAACCATCTATTTCCACAACAAATTCGGTCTTGCTTAATACATGCCGTATATGCATATCATATGTTTCCTCATGATGAAACGCAAAATGGAATTGAAACCCTCTATCTCGATACACCTGCATTGCATGAAATTCAGCCTCCATCATGTAAAGTAGATCAGAAGAATACACATGTGGCTCCGCAACACGACCATTGGAAAAATCCTGCAAGATCGCAACAAGACACCCAATCGCTGCATGCCGTAGTGGGTCATCTTCCGTATGAGGTGCATCCAAATAATCAAAATGATATGAACGAGGATGCGCGCTTATCAATAGTAAACCTATAAACCCAACGACAAGAGGAACAAGAAACATGACAAGAAAAGCAATCTGAATGGGTTCCAAGGTGGAAATATCTTCGTAAGATCCAGTAACAACAAAGGCGATAGGTATAACAATCAACGCAATCAATATCCCTAGAATCAATGGAATTCGTCCCTTCATATTTGAATATCAAACAAAGCTCCAACAACGCTACCAACTATATAACCTAGGCCGGCTGCAGATAATGAAACTAGCATCATTTCCAGTCCACTCTTTACCTTATTAATGCTGACCAACTTACCTTTTACGTAACCCATAAAGAATAAAAACACGACACACGAAACAACGGAAACTGGCAAAGCGTAGGCAAGCGGTAAAAAGAAATACGACGCAAGCGGAAGTGATCCTCCCACAATATAGGATACACCCATAAACGTGGCATCTGTTTTAGGAGTAACATCTTTATGAGGGATGATACCTAGCTCTTTATGCGCAATTTCTTCTAACCACAAATCGCTATCTGCTGTAACGCGTTTCATAAGGATCGTAATCTCATCCTCGGAAAAACCACGCGCCACGTATGAATCACGCAATAGCTTCTTCCCTTCTTCCGGATTATCTCGAATTTCATCACGCTGCTCTTGTAACATCTTTTCATCTACTTCTTGGTCCGATTTTTCAGATAAAAATGTTCCTGCAGCCATAGAAAGCGATTCCACAAAAATAATCACAAACCCAGACAGGATCACCACGTGAGAATTTTGCACACCTCCAGCAATACCAGTGAGCGCGCCTAGTGTAGAAACAACTCCATCTTCCAAGCCAAAGACGACTTGTTTAAACGATCCAATAAACTTTGCAGTAAAACCTGATCCTTTTCCAATTTGATGATGAAGAAATTTCTTATCTTTCTTTTCTTTCATACTTATATGTGTAAACCAATCATTGGCCAATAATATAATGCGACAAGCGCAAACACGAGTATTGACACAATGTTTAATACTGCACCTGTTCTCAACGTGTCTCCCGTAGTTACAAATTTTGAGGATACTGCTATCGCTGTTGCAGGTGTGCTAATTGGTAGCATAAATGCTAATCCAGATGGAATTGCAAGTGCTAATGTTGCAACAACAACATCAACATTAAACAATGTCGCGAGCGCAAGTGCAATAGGCATCATCAAGGCGATGACGGCCGTATTACTCATTCCCTCGGTAAGCACTTTTGCCAAAATACTGAGCAATAATACAAGACCCCATGCTGAAGCCACCCAATTACCTAATATGTATTCGGTTAACCACGCAGCAGCACCAGATTGATCCAATGCAAATCCAAGCGCAATCGCTCCTCCATACATTAAAATAATTCCCCAATTCACATCATTCTCCACTTGCTTCCAGCTGAGTAGTTTAAATATAAATGCAACAACAACAGCACCTAGCGCGATATTTGCCAACCCAAGTGAATGACCTGCAAATACCCACAATAAAATAGTCACAATCATCAATGTGCCAATGGATATTTCACGCCGAGTTAATTTCCCAAGTGCAGCAGATTCTTTTTGGACATGTGCTGCCACATCTTTGACTGAATATGTTTCATGGCGCGCCATCCACCATAATATCAAAAATGCAACTCCCAACATAATAATCACCGTCGGCAACGCAGCAAACATCCACTGCAAAAAACTGATAGTTTGGCCGGTAGTTTCCTCAAGAATACCAACAGCAAGTACGGCACGCGCTCCACCCAAAAACGTTCCAATACCACCAATAATCGACCCCCACGTCATAGCCAAGATCAGAGCCAATCCATACCGGCTCCCCTCTTTTAATTTCAACACGCGCGCAATTTCCAAAACAATAGGAAACATCATTGCAGCAACCGCATGTTCTGACATCACAAACGACAATCCAGCTGGTAACAGCAATACGCCAAGCAGCAACGTAATATGTGAATGACGAAACCAATGCAATATTTTTAGTGCAATGCGGTTACTCAGTCCAGACTGCATAACGGCGGATGCTAAAATAAATGCACCGAGTATAAAAAATACCGCCTGGTTCCCAAATAATCCATATGCAACCTTTGCATCGAGCACTCCAAGAAGAGGCAACAAAATAATTGCCATCATACTGGTGATCATCAACGGAATTGCGTTCGTCACCCAAAAAATAAGACATAGCACGAAAATAGCCAACGCATTCATACCAGCGTCAGTTAACCATTCGGGAGCTGGTACCAAAACAAGTGCTACAAACACACAGAGTGTTATTGCAATAATCCACGGTCGCAGTTTACTCTTTAACTGCTTTGTAGGAAGTGCAAAAAATGATACTGAGCTCATGTGGCTAGATCTAAATGCTTGAGACGCTGTAATTCTTTAATATGCTCTGTTCGTCGTCCTCTCATCCCTGATTTCATTAACTCTCCAAGATAATCTGCACTGAGCGACGTTGGATATAGTACGTAGGAAGCTCCATTTTTATATGATGTCAACGCATCATCCATGTGAAACGCTGTAACAACAACCGGCGTTTTAATACCATTATTCTTTATATACTGCAATAACTGAAGTGTACTTCTATGATCTGGCACAGTAGAAATAATCATTGACGCCGCATCTAAATGCGCACGCTCTAATACCTCATCATCGCCGATGCTTCCATATAAATGCGGTACATCCTCCTTTTCCAACTGATTAATCACCCCTGGATTGTAATCAACCACCAACACAGGCATTCTCATTTTCTTTGCAATTTGTCGAACCTTATATCCCATGGTGTGATGACCGAAAATCACAATATGGCATTCCAATGTTTCCGGAATAATTTCTCCATGAACCGTTTTATGCTTCCGCTCAAATTTTTTGAGGAGCGGACGGAAAAACGCATACAACGTTTCGTTATATTCAATCATGTATGTCGACAGCGTCATAGTAATTAAACCAATAAGAGCGACAAGTCCAACAATATACTGTTCAACAATTCCATGAGCAAGACCGAGCGACACCAACACAAAAGAAAACTCACTCACCTGCCCTATTGCCATACCTGTTTGAAAGCTAGTTCGACTTCTATATCCAAACCACAGTAGTAATCCAATAACCACGACCGGCGAAGCAAATAATACAAAGCCAGATAACACAAATGCAGGAAGTAAAACATCTTCAGCGCCAGAAAATATTAACTGACCACCAAGCACCGCAAAAAATATTGGAAGAAAGAAATCACGCAGCGATTTAATGCGATGACCAATTTCTATACTGTATGGCAAGAAAGATAAGCTGACGCCGGCAAGCAATGCGCCAACTTCAATAGAAAAACCAAGTTCAATGGCCAGCATTGCAAAAATCAAGTTCCAGGAGATCGCAACAAGAAAAAGTAATTCACCTGAACGAGCAAAATATTTAAAAATGTGAATGAGTAGGTATCGCGATGAGACTAACGCAAGCGAGAACAAAAACACCCCCTTAATAAGAGTAAATACAATCTGAGATGCCAATTCTGCTCCACCGGAAGAGCTGGTAAACACTCCAAATAAAATCAGAAAAAGAACAGCAATAAAATCTTGAGTCAGCATAAGGCCAATAACCAGTTGACCAAAAAGAGTATCTAATTCACGACGCTCTCCCAGGAGTTTCAACACAACGATAGTACTCGAAAAACCAAGTGCGACAGCTAAGAAAAAAGCTGGACCACTTTCAAATCCGAGAAGACGAACAATCAAATACCCGACTCCGATAGCAAAACTCATTTGAATAATACCGAGTATAATAGCAACCTTGCTCGACTTCAAAAACTTACGCAAATCTAGCTCAATGCCGACCAAAAATAACAAAAAAGCGATTCCAAACGTGGAAAGCGTTTCCATAAGCTCTCCATTACCAATAACATTAAATACCGGCGGTCCAAGAATGACGCCTGCTAGAATATACGCAGGTATCATGGGTTGTCTAAAATATTTAGCAATTGTCGCAAATACTGTACCAACAATGAGGACAATACTAATCTCAAAAAATACGCTTTCCATTGAGCGATTATACCATTTTTTGTTTTAGATACCAAGTGACAACTTTCCTCAATTCACCAACTACAGCATAAATACATCACGACCAGCATTCCACATTGCAGGTTCTTCATGGACATCGCGCAACCATGCCCACCATTCAACTCCCCATAAATACACTTCAGAAAAACCGGTGCGTCGTGCAAAATCAATATTACTTTCAAAGCGCTTTGGATTCATAGAACGATATTGCTCGTCTAATGTGGTTGTTAAGATTGTCGAAGGCACCCATGGCTCTACTTGCAACTCCGTCACAATCACCTCATTCACAAATGGCGCCACAAATTCTGCCTTTTTGGAATAATGGACCGGTGGCAGTGGGTAATAAAAATATCCAAACACAGAATTCCATGTTGTGCGGTACATACTAATTCCTAATACATCTGCCACATCAGAGGTTTTGCTCCACGTGCTTAACTCCCCGCTATCCGTG
>CAZMTW010000052.1:0-7730 GCA_964569285.1 uncultured Gammaproteobacteria bacterium | reverse complement strand
GACAAATTCTACGAATGGTTAAAAAAGAATGGACTGTGGTGGCACTATAAGCCAGCGGACGAACGAGAGGAGCGATTATACATGCGAGCATACAAAAGAGCGGTGTTATCACTATTCATTTCATTTGTTGTTATACAGAGCGTGTTTAGTGCATTGAGTTATAAGATCACCGAAGGTGGAAGTCAAACAACCGAATGGATTGCAAATCACATTGGTACAGCTGCGGGATTCGATGCGTTGACATTTGTAATTATGGCCGCTTTCATCATCGCGTACATTGCTGGAGCAACAGCATTTCGCGGAGAAGAGTTAGAACTTAAGAAACTCCAAACGTGGTACTGGATCTGGATTGTTCTAGGTATAGATGCTGCGATTTATGGCGTGATCTGGTTTTTACCATAACAAACATAGTAACAAGCTTAGAATTTTTTTCTGATAAGTGAGTAGATGACAATCCAAAAAATACTAGAGCATACCTCAGTATTTTTTGGATTTCAGAGATTATGAGTTTTCGTCAGGTGATTCCTCGTTGTCAGAAGCGTCGCCTTTCTTCAAGCCAATTTCTTCATGGATTCTGTCCTTTGCTTCGCATGTAGGGCCAAGAGCTATTCTAGCCCATTCTTCAAAAGTTTTTCCAACACCAATTTCTATTCCTTGAAGTTTTGCAAATCCACCTGGAGTAATAATAAAGCCTCCACCCCTACCGTCTTTCTTCTCGCCAAGTTGAGCGCGGGTGATGCCTTTATTTTCTGCAGCATTAACAAGAGCATTAAGAAATTCATTCGCTCCTTCTACAGCAACGTCAACAAAAAGCCCTTCACCAGGCTTCCAGCAGCTCTTTTCACTTTCATCTTCTGCGGATTCTGCCGGTTCAAGATCTTCATCTGTACGTGAAGATATATTCGGAGGGGCATCAAACATATAATCAAAATTACTATTATTCCTATATGTAAAATAGCACAGAAATCGCGATTTGTCAACGTTAAAGAAGAAAATGAAAGAAGAAAATGCATTGACATTTAGAACAAAATATCGTAGTATTTGCTCTGCAATTAGATTAATTGCATGTTCTTTTGTGGGCTGTGGACAGTAAAATATTTTGGATAGCTACTCGGTATATTGTATACCTGAGAGGAAAGTCCGACCACCGGTACACTTCGGTGTACACTATGGACAGTTGCTAACGGCAACCCGAATATAAATGAGCATAGACGTGGGGATTCTACGTGTGTGCTGTATAAATCGAGGGAAAGTGCCACAGAGACTATACTAGTTTGGCCTCAGTGCCGAATAAAAGGTGAAAAGTCGCTGGGTGTGTGCAGATCATTTATGTGATGCATGCTACGAGCGATCCCGGCTGGTGACAGCCGTGTGGTGGTAAACCCTGTCTGGTGCAACTCGTACGAGGCTTGAGCGGTCTGGCAACAGATCGCCTAGATAGATGGCTATCCAGTCCGATTATATCGGATGGACAGAAGTCGGCTTACAGAAATGTTTGCTGTCATACACAACCCACAAAAGAACATATGAAAAAAGCAGAACTCACATTTGGCGCCATCTTGGTTCCACTTGATTACATTGCACTTATCGGCGCTGGCCTTACAGCGTATGTGCTTCGTTTTCAATCCTCGTTGACGAACATTCAACCTGTTCTTTACGAAATTCCATTCAATCAGTACATTGCTATTCTGCTGATAACCGCGTTGGTCTGGCTTGTCATTTTTACATGGGCTGGACTGTATAACATTCAGGGTACACGAAGAATCATTCAGGAATTGAGAAAAGTGTTTCTCGCTTGCTCAACAGGCGTATTAATCATCATCATTCTTTCTTTTGTTGATCGTGATCTGTTCTCATCTCGTTTTATCATTCTTGCCGCATATGGATTTTCTGTGCTCTATGTCAGCATTGCTCGCGTGGCGATTATTGCAGTAGAACGATATCTGTTTCGACGTGGTATTGGTGTACATAATGTCGTGTTGGTAGGAGAAGGGCATACTGCAAAATTAATATCAAATGAGCTGTCTATCAAAAAAGGCCTTGGTCTTCATGTTGCGTTACATGTAGAACGGTTTACAGCAGATGCAAAAGAACAAATTGCAGAACTCATTCAAAAAGGAAAAGTAGATGAAATCATCCAAACAGATCCAAATGTTTCAAAAGATGAATCCGAGGCAATGTATCAGTTTTGCGATGAGAATCATATAGTCTACAAGTTTGCCGCTGCTCTGTTTGATGCACAGTCATCGAACGTTGCCATTCAACCCATTGCAGGAATTCCGGTCATTGAGGTACAGCGTACACGGTTAGAGGGATGGGGTCGTATTGTGAAGCGTTTTGCAGATATTGTTGGGTCGCTGGTATTAATTATCGTCACGTCGCCAATCATGCTCATTGCTGCGATTGCTATTGTTGTTGATTCTGGATTTCCCATATTTTTCTCGCGCCGTGATGATGAATCACTTGTACGTCGAGTTGGTCAATATGGAAAAACGTTTTTCTATTTCAAATTTCGAACCATGAAACCTGGTACAGATTCTCAGCGCTACGAAGAGGAGCTGCAAGAACTCAATGTGCGAAAAGGGACGCCGTTAGTGAAAATCAAAGACGATCCACGCATCACGCGTGCTGGTCATTTTTTAAGAAAGTTTTCTATTGATGAACTTCCAGAATTTTTCCTTGTACTTAAAGGCGATATGAGTTTGGTTGGGCCACGGCCACATTTACCTGAAGAGGTTGAGCGATATGAGCAACACCAAAAGAAAGTGCTCAACATGAAGCCAGGTATTACTGGTATGGCACAGATTTCTGGTCGATCAGATTTAGATTTTGTAGAGGAGGTGCGACTGGATACATTTTATATGGAAAACTGGGCATTATGGCTAGATATTGTTATCCTTCTTAAAACCCCATTTATTTTAGTTCGAAAAAGAAAAGCACTATGAAGATTGCACTCGTACATGATCATTTAGCACAGGATGGCGGGGCAGAGAATGTGTTACGTGCTTTTTCAGATATTTGGCCAGAAGCACCCATCTACGTCGTGGTGTATGACAAGAATCACGCCAATCCATATTTTCTGCAGAGAGACATCAGAACTTCTTTTTTGCAGAACGCTCCATTCGGCGTAAAAAAATATCAGTGGTATTTTTCTCTCATGCCAGCAGCAGTAGAAAGCTTTGATCTCACAGAATACGACGTGGTGCTCTCCACCTCTTCTTCGTTTGCAAAAGGAGTTATCACACGACCAGGAACAATGCATGTCACGTATTGCCACACACCAACACGATTTTTGTGGAGTGACACACATTCGTATGTGGACGAACTTGGGGTGAGTCGCCTATTTAAAAAACTACTACCCATTTTCCTTTCGCGTGTACGTACATGGGATCGTCTTGCTTCTGAGCGCGCTGATCATTATATTGCCAACTCCAAAACAGTTGTTGATCGTATTCAAAAATATTACAAGCGTTCGAGTGATCTTATTTATCCACCAGTACAGGTTTCAGATTTTCATGTTGCCAAACCAGAGGATGTAGGAGAGTATTTTTTAGCTGGAGGACGGTTGGTTCCATACAAGCGATTTGATTTACTCATACAGGCGTTCAACAAACTCGGAAAACCGCTCAAGATTTATGGAAGTGGTCCAGCAATGGCTCAGCTCAAAAAAGATGCAGCCGACAATATTGAATTCCTCGGACGTGTACCAGACGAAGAGTTAAAGAGGCTCTACGCCGAGTGTGCCGCATTCCTCAACCCTCAAGAAGAAGATTTTGGAATTACTATGATTGAAGCACTCGCATCAGGACGGCCGGTGATTGCATATGAAAAAGGTGGTGCATCTGAGATAGTGGATCACGGAAAAACAGGGCTCCTAGTACCTCATCAAACATGGGAAGATTTCGCTGATGCGATTATCGGATTTGACCCACAAGCCTGGGATTCTGCGGTTATTCAAGAAAAGGCCTTGACCTTTAACCAAGATCAATTTAAAAATAGTATACAATCTTATATAGAAACCAAGTGGGAGCAATTTCACGACTAATAATATTCACATGGAACTTCGATCACACGCCCGTATCCTCAAACAATCAAAATGGTTTATTATCATTGTCACTCTTCTCGTAGGAGTGGCGGCGCTATTATTTTCCGTTTATCGACCTGTCAGTTATAAAGCAGTTGTCAATTTTGACGTCAGTTTTATTAATCGCCCCGTAACACCAGATTATCAGTACGGTGGTTTTTATGACCTACGTGGCGCAGAAGTATATGTGCAACACTTAATGAGTTGGATGAAGACTCCAGCAATTGTTGCAGAGGTATATAAAACAGCAGAGGTTGGATACACCATCGATAATATTGCTCAATTCACAAATAGATTTAAAACCAGTCAGTACTCAGCTCAAAACTTCGCAGTTGAGTTTAATGATCGAGACCAAGAAACCGCTTTGAAACTTGCGACCGCTATTGGAACAGTTGTTGAAGGAAGAGCCTCAATATCGAGCGGAACAAATGAACAAGCGATTTTTCAAGTTGTCGCGCTCGAACCAGTTGTAGCTG
The DNA here is from genome assembly GCA_964569285.1 of uncultured Gammaproteobacteria bacterium. Classification (GTDB taxonomy): domain Bacteria; phylum Patescibacteriota; class Patescibacteriia; order UBA9570; family XYC2-FULL-38-9; genus CAZMTW01. Next base: position 3,170 of record CAZMTW010000052.1, on the reverse strand, counting down.
AGTCAGAATTTAATATGTGGATTGTGACCGTTGTAGGTGTGTTCGCAGGATTGTTTCTCAGTTTGATCTTGGTGTACTTACGAGAATACTTTAAAGAATAAAGCGCGCCGTCATGCGCATTGGTATTGATTGCAGAAGCCTCCAGGAGCCAGAACCTTCTGGTGTTTCGTTATACACAAAAGAGCTGGTTCGAGCACTGGTGCGATTACCGGATGCGAGCGAACATACGTTTGTATTATTTATGAACGGGTCTCAACTTCGTCGTCAGCCCGAGTGGCTACTTCAATTACAACAAGAAATTGGAAATGAGCGTGTGGAATGGAGAGTGAAGACATGGTCAAATAAATTATTGAAGTTGACCGAAGTGCTGTTCTCGCTCCCAACCACAAGGTGGATGTTTGGAGAGGTGGACGTGGTTATTGTACCGACGATTGATTTTTACCCTCTTCGTGCAAATGCTGGCCCACCTATATTGCTGACTATTCATGATTTATCGTTCGAGCGTTATGCAAACTGCCTGACACTCAAAGGGCGGTTGTGGCATCGTTTATTACGTCCACGGAAATTTGTACATCGTGCTGCGCAGGTAATGGCTGTTTCAGATCATACCGCCTCTGATGTAGAAACAATTTATGGTATTAATAAGGAGAAGATAACCACAGTCTATCCTGGTATGCCTCCTGCTCAAGGCCACGCAAAAGGCTCTATAGATCCTCCTGAGCGGTTTATCCTCTCGCTCGGTACTCTTGAGCCTCGAAAGAATATACCAACGCTTATACAGGCTTTTGATATGCTTGCACAGGAACATCCGGATGTGCATTTAGTCATTGCGGGTGGAGTAGGGTGGAAATCCACTGCATTACGCACGGCAATACAACAACGTGAGCGCGTTCATTATTTTGGATATATTAACGAAGCAACAAAGCAACATTTGCTAGAGCGAGCAGAGATGTTTGTGTACCCTTCATTGTATGAGGGGTTTGGGTTTCCTCCGCTTGAAGCAGCACGACATGGAACACCGGTTATCGTAGGTGCACACTCATCACTACCAGAGGTACTCGGGAATAGTGCGCTCTATGTGGATGTGCTTGATGCGGATTCACTACGCCGAGGGATGAATCATTTATTGACAGACCAAGCACTTCGCGAGACTCTGATTGAGAAAGGGAAAAAGAATGTAGAGCGATTTGACTGGGTTGATACCGCCCAACAAACACTTGATATATTGAAATCACTCGTATGAGTATAGAAAAAGCAGGAGGCATTATTGTTCGTGAAGGTAAGAGCGGGGAGAAGGAGATGTATCTCATCCATCGCCCACGCTATGATGATTGGTCAGTTCCTAAAGGGCATATTGATGCAGGAGAAACACCGTTGCAAGCAGCGCTGCGTGAAGTTGCTGAAGAAGCAGGGATGATGTGCTCAGTCGTTCACTCTTTACCTCCGCATTTTTACACTACCCCAGACGGACAAGATGTCATTGTCCATTATTTTGAAATGAATATGATCGAAGATGGGCTAGACGCTCATGATGACGAAGTGGATACAGGGGAGTGGTTGCCTGTGAAAGAAGCAATCAAGAAAGTGAGCTACGAATCATTGCGTACATACCTCAGCGAAATGTGGTAAACGTTTGTTCAGTTGAGGTCAGACAAGACTCTTTTTTTTAATTCAAAAAAATGGTATAGTATGAACAATAATAAATACAATGCTTGTCTGGGAAACAATTAGATTCGTTGCAATAGACTTTGCATGGGGAGTAATCCGCTTTCCTGTGTGGTGGTATACCGCCGGTTTTTTGAAAGTGGTTAATCATTTATCATTACAAGCAGGCGGGTTGGCAAAATCGCTGAACATTAAAATCCTCTCGAGGTACCTACTTAAACCGATGTTCGGACAGTATGATATTTGGGGTCGTATTATTAGTTTTATCATGCGCATAGTGCAATTTGTTATTCTCATTATCATTGCATCTGTCTACACGCTCACGATGGTGATTCTCGCTATTCTGTGGCTGCTATTACCACTATTCATTGTGTATAACATTGTGTTTCATTTGCAATTGATTCCTGCACTATCAGAATCATATTATTCATTTCTTAGTTGACCATGTCAAAGCCATTAAAAGAAGATTTTGCCTCTGAACTACAGTTTTTTGACTGTGATCGCTGTAAAGGTTTTGGTTATGAAGTCGGAAGCGGTCGAGAGCATGTTCGATGTACCAAATGCAAGGATGATCCAAGTATGTATGTTGTCAAAAAAGACAAACTACTCTTTTGGGGTTTGCGCATTTCTCGAGGTGGTATTAGTCAGCGGAAATCGCGTCGTCTATTCCATGTTTCGTTGAATGTTGTCTTATTACTGATTGGCATTGGAGGTATTGGTGCTATTGGATATGCTGGATATCAATATCTAGCAACTGCGGATATTTTTAATCTATTTGATTCTCCTCGTAAACTCATGGCAGCGTTTTGGGGTAGCATACTCACTGATCTCTTTTTGTACTATAGGTTAGACCAAGAGCGCGCTTCGAAAAAGTCGTTAAAAGCCATTCCAAAAAAAGAACCAAAGGAAAAATTCAAAATGCCAGTTGCGCCAGAGTATGACAAATTCGACGCAATGCCACATGAATTGAAAACCGATATTTCAGCATATTTTACAATAGACGCAATTGCAGCAGTGGATCATGGATATGAAGTCGCAAAACGGATGGGTCATCATGTGATCACGCCCCTCCACCTGTTTATAGGATTGCTGGAACAGCGACCGATTCAGCTCATTATTGCTCGACTGGGTTTACCAACAAAAGACATAGTAGAGAAAATTGGTAAGGCAATGGCGGTTGAAGGGATCGAGTCAGGCAAGGGAATTGATCTAGGCATTGAAGCGAACCGCTCATTATTTTACGCATACGAAGAAGCACTCACAAAAAACAGAGAGCATGTTGATGTTATGGAGTTATTAGTTGCCATGATACATACTGATTCATGGTTGAATGAGATTTTTTATGATCTCGAAGTTGAAGATCAGACTGTATTGAATGTCGTAGAGTGGATTCATATTCAGCGCGATTTAAGAAAACGGTATATTCGATTTCGGAGAAAAGCGGGGAACAAGCCAAAAGGTGTCATGGATTGTGCGATGACAGCAATGGAGTCAAAACTCGTTAT
>CAZMTW010000051.1:0-7755 GCA_964569285.1 uncultured Gammaproteobacteria bacterium | reverse complement strand
TACGCTTGGAAAATTGAATAACACCAAAATCATCTGAGAGCCGCAATAGATGGTCCAAGCGTATGCGCGGCAATTTTCGTCCATCGTCGGCGCTGTCTGTTAAGGGCGTTATCTTGTTATACAACGTTGCATGAGCCAGGCCAACATTTTCCCATGTCATGTGCCGCGTCTCAGCATAGACATGCTCCTCAAGCTCGTGGCGTTCCTCTTTATTCGAAAGCAATGTTTGTATCTGCTGTGAAAATGATTTTGGATTATTGAATGAGGCCAACCTGCATAGTCCAGACTCTGCATACTCTTTTGCGTGTAAAAATGGTGTAGACACTACCGCCTTGCCAGCCCCAATAGCGTAGGATAGCGTCCCACTGACGATTTGGTCTGGCTGCGTTGAGGCTGAAATATATACATCCGTTGCCTGTAAGTATTTAATAATGTCTTTTTCTGATAAATACTCATTATAAAATTTTACGTGCTCTTCTAAGCCATTTTTTTGAACACGATCACGCAATGTCTTACGATACTGCTCCACATGCTGTTCAATAATATCTGGGTGCGTTTGCCCAATAATCAAATAGAGCACAGATGGAATTTTTTTTACAAGCGTAGGTAGCGCGTCTATAACGACCTCTAATCCCTTATTTGGGTTTAATAGACCAAATGATGATAAAAGAAATCTCTCTGAATACCCAATACGTTCTTTTGCTTTTTGCTGATCATATGGCGCAATATTTGGAATCCCATGCGGAATAATGGTCATTTTTTTTTCGTCTATACCATAGACTGAGTGTAGAAGGTGTTTTGCGGTTTTATTCATAACAACAATATGGTCCACCAGTCCGCTCACTTGTTTAGTCATGTCGAGATACCCTTTTTCAGGATGCGGAAGAACCGTATGAAATGTCACGACGGCTGGTTTTTTAAGATGTCCGAGAAATGATAACACTACACCACCATACTCGCCCCCAAAGAGACCGAACTCATGCTGCACATGAACAATCTTCACGTTATCCATTACATTGATACGTTCCGCCATTTCTATAAAATCGTATTCACTACCTTCCACCACCTGATGGAGTACCTGTCTTGAATACTGATAATATTTTGTTTTGTCTTTATTGATTGCTATCACTCTTGCTCCAACGCCCCTAGGTGTCTGCTGGTCCACAGCTTGGCGCAAATTTTGAGTAAATGTTGCTATCCCACATTGACGAGGTGGATAGGTGGAAAGATATAATATTACATTTTGCTGAGTTTTTTTCTTCATACTGTCCAACGCGATAGGAGCTCATGCAATAATTCTTCCACCTCAACTGATGCAACTGCGATGCGAGAGTCAGCCGCGCCATAGTACATATAGAGCCTCCCGTCAAAAACTGCGTTGCCGGTTGGAAACACAACGTTATCAACATCACCATTAAGCTCCCAATCTTCTTCTGGAACAAACAGTGGCTCTTTTGTTCGGGCAATAACTATAGATGGGTTTTTCAAGTCAAGCAAGGCAGCAGCAGCAGAATATGCTTTGCCAGAATTTTGCGACTGCACTGAATGAAAAATCATAAGCCAGCCATGTTTTGTTTTGATTGGTGGTCCGCCGGCTCCAATGTTCCTGTTTTCAAACCAATATGTATTTTCCATGAGCACATTTTTATCCATCTGACCAAGCTGCTCGCGCCACCATTCCTGGTCGGAAAGCTGCTCAACACTATCAATCAGTGCATACTGTATGTCTGGAAGAATGCGATGAACAAAAAATATTTTTCCTTCTATTCGTTCAGGGAAAATAAATGCATCTTTATCCCATAAATGGATCGGCTTGTCCGTCTGACCGTGCCGATGCTGTAAATACGCAGAGAACATTTGATATGCATCTTTCAACTTTGCTTTTCTAAACAGCTTCTCTGCGTCTTCGTACGTCACATCGGCGGAGACGATTCCCTTTTTGGTCCATGTTTTCATATCCTCACTAGTGGCCAATGCAACACGTGCATTATTTCCATCATACGCTGTATGGAACATATAGTAGACTCCTTCAAATAATACTACTCGCGGGTCCTCTACGCCGTGTACGTCATATGGTTCTGATGGTTCCAGCACGGGAACTATGGAGCGCTCAACAACATTCATTGGTCCGTCTAATCTTGCATGCCCTATAGATGAATAATTCCCCTCTCGAACCGCGCGATAAAAAAGATGTACGTTCTTCCCATCTTGCACACAGGATGGATTAAGTACGCCATGGCGTTCAAAATCAAGTTCTGTTGGCTCTAGGAGAATGCCTTCCTTTCTGATATCCATCATATGTAATATACTATTTTTTACAGACGTATTGTAACATAATCTGCGCTTGCGTGTATTCATAATCAAAAGAACAACTCTCAACTACCCCTTTTTATCCACTCAGTGGAATGTTCAATCTTCTGTTGCCGTATGTCACCAAAACCCTATACCATCCAAAGTTACTGTGTGATTGCATGAGAGTAGAAAAAGCATGCTATACTACCTATTGAAATTATCTAAAAATAAGTATGAAACTAGTTGTTGGCCTGGGAAATCCGGGCGAGAAATATGAAAAAACGAGGCACAATATCGGTTTTAGGGTATTAGACTCTTTGGGTTTGGACTTTTCTTTTGAGAAAAAGTTTAATGCAGAGATGGCGAAAGACAAGGATGTGCTGTATTGCAAGCCAAGGACGTTTATGAACAATTCTGGAGAGGCAGTGCGGAAAGCGATGGACTACTTCGAAATGCAACCAACCGATGTGATTTTGATTTACGATGATAAAGATATTGTATTTGGGACTGTGCGACTTCGGTCAGAGGGTTCAGCTGCTGGGCATAACGGCGTGCAATCGGTGTTTGACCATGTGAGTCAGGACCCCCTGCGTGTGCGTGTTGGTATTGCGAATGAGGAGATGCCTCAATATGAAGACAAGGCCGATTTTGTGCTTGGCCGTTTTTCTGCAGACGAAGAGAAAAAACTTACTGCAGTTATTGATGCTGCAAAAAAAGGTCTAACCGAATTACTCGAGGACGGGCTTGATAAAACAACCCACAGAGACATTACAATCTAGTCGAGATATTTTCTTCCTTCTAGGTTTTTTGGCATGTTGGACTCTTGGTCGCGCTGTCCGTATCCCAATTCTTTCATGAGTTTGGTTGGAGCGTTACGTAGGTGCATTGGTACTCCCTCGTTCGGATAGTCCTGAATATCTTGTTTGATTTTTTTCATAGCCTTGTACACGTTCTGCGACTTTGGTGCTTTTGCTAAATACTCAACTGCCTGTGCAAGAGCCAGATCACATTCCGGCATGCCAAGTTTGTGGCACGTATCGTATGCAGCGTTTGCGAGCACCAGTCCGGTTGGTTTCTCATTCCCAACATCTTCTGAAGCAAATCGAATAATACGTCGGGCAACATACAACGGATCCTCACCCGATGCCATCATCCGGCCCAACCAGTATAATGCTGCATCTGGATCTGATGCACGCATTGTTTTATGCAACGCAGAAATTAAATTATAGTGCTGCTCTCCTTGCTTGTCGTATACCAATGTTTTGGCAATCGTATCTTTAATAACATCTTTAGAAATCTTTACACCTGTGGAATGAGCGAACTCCAACGTGTTGAGCGCAGTACGAGCATCTCCATTTGCAAGCGCGGCTACATATTCTGCTACGTCATCCCCTATCTTGATTCCTAATTCCTTTGCGCCATCGAGAACTAACCTCGTTATCTGCTCCTCAGACAATTGCTCGAGTACGAAGACCTGACAACGTGACAGCAGTGCTGAGATAACCTCGAAAGATGGGTTTTCTGTAGTTGCTCCAATCAAAATAATTGTACCTTTTTCCACTGACGGCAGTAATGCATCTTGTTGTGCTTTATTCCACCGATGAATCTCATCAAGAAACAAAATGGTTTTCTTTTTGTAGAACTCGGACTCCTTCTGCGCTTCCTCTATTACTTCTTTTAAGTCCTTCTTGCCTGCGGTCACGGCAGAGAGCTGCTTAAAGTTGGCGTTAGTCATGTTGGCGATAATGTGCGCCAATGTGGTCTTGCCACTCCCTGGAGGTCCCCAAAAAATCATGGATGGTACTTCATCCTTTTCTAATGCGCCACGGAGCATGGATCCTTCACCAATTAAATCTTCTTGCCCAACATAGTCATCCAATGAGCTCGGTCGAAGACGTTCCGCGAGTGGAGCATTCCCCTCTGCAGTTTGAGTAAATAGACTAGCCATATTTATGGAGTTTTTGTGGAAACAAGAGCAGTTCTCATTTTCTTAAACATATCAATCGGCAAGTAGATGGTATCCTGTTGCCTGTCCAGATTCTGCCCTACTCCACACCGCAAAAGGCCTATAGCAGGTGTATGAGGTTTTTTTGTTGAGCTACGTGACATGCCAAATCCTGTTACAAGCCACTCCCCATCAAGATCTATTTCACCTATACTTTGCCTCCCAAAAGAAATTATATCTCCTTGTTTATACGGAGCAAACAGCGCAGTTAACTCTTCTTCCCTCTTAACATCCTCTGGTTCACGAGGAAATTTCTTGAATGTAGGTTCTGACATATCTTGTGTAGATTATCGAGTATTCACAGTTGATGGCCTTAACTGTTTAAAAGCTCTGTGACCCATCTTTACTAATCGTAGCGGCGCTTCTGGTTTTATTCCATCCGGTTTCATTTTTAACACGTGTACACAAGGAGTAGGATCAGCTGATTCACCTTCTTTGTGCATGAGAAATTCAACAATTTTCCATACCCCTCTAGAATTATCAAATCCCATTATCCGATCTCCAACAGCGAATGGATGAAACTTCTTGGCTGCCTCAACCCCTTCGTCAGCAGGCTTAGGCGGGCCATCAATTTTTGGAAATGTTGATTCTGTCATATGCACCAGTGTACTGCGGATAGTGCGATGGCGCAACCAGTTGCTTCTGAGTGTATGTTGTACTACAATGCTCTTACAATTCAAGCAATACATGAACAAGACAGAAGTAGAAGCAACATTCGCTGCTGAGGAAGTAGTGCATGTTGGGCAGATCCCGAATCCGCTGTCATGCGCGCACTTTCTGGCTACCACCCCCCTCTTTGCTGAACGGGCGGCTTTTGTTGTTATGGAGAATGCGGTGGACCGACATATTGTGGCTACTGCATTGCCGTTCTTTTCTCCGAAGGTGGAAGTGATGGAATGGGATGGAGATGTGCTGAATTTACCTCGATTGCATAATGCTGGAGGAGCTATTGTGACTGATGCGCTGACTGTGGAAGAATCTCACTTACCTGCACGGTCTGCGTATGAAAAATCGTTACTACGTTTACAAGTGCAGGGCGAGCTGAAGCAGTCTGATCTTAAAACTTTTTTAGCTGTGAATGGGTATGAATCTGACCACACAGCGAATGCTCCAGGCCTATGGGATTCACGTGGATCTATTGTGGACGTGCATATTGGCTTTCCGCTCCGCATTGAGTTTGATGGTAATACTGTGGCGTCGCTGTCACGCTTTGACTTGGCAGACGGTAAAACAAAAAAGAAACTACGTGAGGTGGCTCTTCCTCCTCTCCATGCAAAAGGGCGTTCTTCTATTGTGGATCACTTGCCAGACAACGCTGTCTTGGTGCCGGTGCATGTTGATGAATATGATTCTGACCTACCGCAGTTAGTGATTGATCCGTTTTTAATTGATGGTGCACATAATGCTGGGTATGTAGAAACAAAGTCGTATCACTTGCGCGTTAAGGAGTTATTGAAAGATGTGAAAGGTAAGACCGTGCATGCGTTTACGAGCTCTCCAAAAAAAGTACAAGGCTTGGTTGAAAGTGCGTCTACTCATCGCTTTGATATTCCTACCGGAGGTTTTGAGCATGCTTCTTCCAAAACGATGGTTCTCACTGATCGCTCTATTGGTATAGGAGAAGAAAAGAGGAAGGCACAGGCAAAACGTGTGCAGGAGGCAATGTTGCGCGCACTTACTCCAGGCGACTTTGTTGTTCATCAGTTCCATGGCGTGGCGCGGTTTACGGGAATGAACGTGATGCATGTTAACGAGTTAGACCGAGAGTATTTTGTATTGGAGTATGCAGGTAATGACAAAATCTACGTGCCAGTAGAAATGGCTGACCGCATTGATACATATGTTGGCGACCCAAATCCCAAAATAAATAAACTTTCTGATGCGTCGTGGAATGAAGTTGTACGTCGCGTACAAGAACATTCATTAGAGTTTGCTCGAGAACTATTGGATCAGTATGCACAACGCTCAGCTGCTCGAGCTCCGCAGATGCTTATTCATGCAGAAGAGAAAGAGTTGGATGAAAAATGTGAGTTTCGATTGACTGTAGACCAAGTACAGTCGCTTGCAGATGTGTTTGATGACTTGGCTCAAGAAAAACCGATGGATCGCTTGCTGTGTGGAGATGTTGGTTTTGGAAAAACAGAGGTTGCAATACGTGCTGCTTACCGTGCAGTGCTAAATGGGTACCAGGTTGCTGCTATGGCACCAACGACAGTATTGGCTCAACAACATTTGGATACGTTTCAGGCTCGGTTAGATGGATTTGGTGTGAACGTTGCCGGCCTCAGCCGTTTACGCTCTGCATCAGAACAAAAGCAGACGATCGCGGGCATCAAACAAGGTACAATAGATATTGTTGTGGGTACGCATCGCCTTACTTCTAAGGATGTGGAGTTTAAACGCCTTGGATTTCTCGTTATTGATGAAGAGCAACGCTTTGGTGTGAAAGCAAAAGAAAAACTGACCAAGCTTCGAAGTAATGTGCACATGTTAACTATGACAGCCACTCCAATCCCCCGAACACTTCATTTGTCTATTGCGGGTATTAGAGATATTTCTACCATCCTTACTCCCCCAACATTACGTAAAGCAATCCAAACCAAGATCCAGCCGCTCCAAAATACAGTTATTACTGAGGCGATCACGCGCGAAATGGAACGCAATGGTCAAACGTACTTTGTGTACAATCGGGTTGAGTCTATAGGTATTCGTAAAAAACAATTAGAAGCATTGGTGCCTAAGGCGCGTATTGGGATTGCACATGGTCAGATGTCTCCCGCTGAACTAGCAGGTGTGATGCATGATTTTGATGTGGGTGATATAGATGTATTATTGGCGACAACAATTGTAGAGAATGGATTAGATATTCCAAATGCGAATACGTTACTAGTGGAAAATGCGTCGATGTTTGGCTTGGCTGAGTTGTATCAGTTAAAGGGGCGTGTTGGTCGTTCTGAACGACAAGGCTATGCGTACTTCTTGTATAAGGAGAAGAAGCTCGGCGGAGATATTCGGAAACGTTTTATTGCGCTGCAAGAAGCGGACGAGCTTGGTTCTGGATTTGAGCTGGCTATGAAGGATATGGAGATTCGTGGGATTGGAAATATTTTGGGCAAGCAACAGCATGGACACGCAGTTAAGATTGGAATGCACTTGTATGTGCGATTGCTGAATCATGCGATTCAGGAGATGCAGGGCGTTGAACAAGAGACTTTTAGAGATGTTGCAGTAGACATTCCTTTAGAGGCACGCATTCCGGAAGAGTTGTTGGAGCGAGAAGAAGATCGGATGTTGCTGTATCAACAATTGGCTTCTATTACCAGCGAGGGCGACCTACAGAAAAAGCGAGAGCAGTATTCTGTGAAGCCGCGGTTTAGTGAAAAAGGTGAGTTGCATCCTACTCTAAAAGGATTGTTCGATTTATTAGAGATTAAATTACTCGCTTCTAAATCCACTTT